>NZ_JAJJND010000002.1 GCF_029759835.1 Acetobacter sp. AN02 | reverse complement strand
GCAGCGCCGTCAGAATGGCGGCATGACAACAACCGGGTATAGCTTATTCAAACCCAAAAACTGTCCGATCAGACGGGACCACCTCTGACGTTCGAGGCTTTCATTGCCGACAAGGCGTTCGACAGCAATGCGATCATCGCCGCTCTCGACGAACGCGGCGCCAAGGTTGTTATTTCCCGGCATCCAAGGCGCAAACAGCCGCTCATCATCGATCGTGAAATGTATAAGTGGCGTCACCTGATCGAGAACTTCTTTTGTAAACTCAAGGAATTCAAACGCATCGCCATGCGTTCAGACAAGACAGATCAAAGCTTCAGCGCGATGATCTATCTCACCGCAGCCGTTATCCATTCACGATGAATCCCCACAGACCTTAGTCACGGCCTGAAACGCAGCACCTCATATGTCCGGAGCTTTGACCGGGACAAGGCAAACGTTCATACCCTGACATCAGAATTCAGATCGCAGATCAATCGCTGGTTCTCCGTCTCCAACGACACGCGCCTGACCCGGTACGAACGGCAATATGCTGCGACCACACCGACAAGCTGCTCCAATGCGGTGGCGGCCGGGGCAACGGTCAGCTGCGCATCACAGTTCTTCTCGGGCGGAAATCCGGCGCTCCCGTATGGTGCGGGTGGCGGTGTCGGCTATGACCAGAAGGGCTGGGGCGTGCAGAACATCCTGATGGGCAGGGCACAGTTCAGGACCTGGACCATCTCTCACGACATCAAGGCCGGTGTTGATGTCAATTACGTCGACGATAACCGGTATTACGGCTCCTGGACCGGGCGCGTGAACAACCAGTCCATGCGCAGTCCGCAGTATTATTACCCGGGTGTAAATCTGAGTTTTCCCCGCTCCGGTCTGCGTAACTCCACGGCGCGTGATGTCGGTCTGTTCTTCTCAGATCGTATCCGGCTGACGAAACAGATCACTCTGTTCGGAACCGCGCGCTGGGATTCCTTTGAGACGACATACAACTCGGAAGCCGTAACGACGGGCCGGCAGACATCACAGGCCGATCGCTGGAGCCCGTCCGGAAGCATTGTCTATGCCCCGCTGGAGAACGGTTCGTTCTATTTCACCTTCTCCCGTTCCTACAAACCGGTCGGGACCGACATCACAAGTGCAGTCACCAACAACGCCGGTTCGGCGGATGTGGCAAGCAACGACAAATCCCTCCGTCCGCAGCGCAGCGATCTTTATGAATTCGGCACGAAGTGGGACTTCCTTCACAAACGTCTGGGCACGACACTGGCTTTTTTCCAGATCAACGAGAACAACTCTCAGTATTATGACGCCAACGGAGACCTTGCTCTGGGCTTCGGGGATTCAGGATCCGGGCGTCGTATCCGCGGTGTTGAACTCAGCCTGACGGGTAAGATCACGAAAAATTGGGATATATACGGCGGATATTCCTATCTTGACGGAAAGGTGACGCACAGCGCCACGGCACATGGCAACCAGGCTCCCATTGTGTCGCACAATAACTTCTCTGTCTGGTCGAGCTATGATCTGTCCCCTCTGGTGCTCAATCAGGGGTGGGCCAGCCTGAAAGTCGGTGGCGGCGCCCAGTATGCTTCCGGGTACTGGGCCGCGCCTTCCCTCGTGCCGACCTATCGTATGCCCTATAACTTCACGCTCAACGGCATGGTGTCCTGGGAGGTCAGGCATTATCGGGTGTCGTTCAACGGCAATAATATCACGGACCGGGTCAATTACGGCTCATCTTTCAATGGCCGCACCGTGCCGTCCGCCGGTCGTACCTTCCTCGGAAATGTCGGCGTCACGTTCTGAGGCAGGCAACGGGCAGGAAAAGCTGGTTCAGAGCCAGCTTCTGCTTGGACAGATGTTTCTGGACAGGGGAGATCCTGTCCAGGCCTTCTGTCATTTCGAGACTGCTGCCAGAAGCGGCCTGCCGTCTGCCCTCAATATGCTCGGACGTGCCTATGAGCGCGGATGGGGAACGCGGCGCAATCCCTCTCAGGCGGCTGCCTGCTTTGCGGCTGCGGCATCGGGAGGAGACGGATGGGCCATGTTCAACCTCGCGGATCTTTTTCTGACGGGGCAGGGGGTGGACAGGAACCGGCATCAGGCCTGCCTTCTGTATCTTGAAGCTGCAAGGAAGGGTGTTGCCAAGGCTCTGAACATGCTCGGTCTTTTGCATGAAGACGGCATTTCCGGAGAGCCGGATCATGATACCGCCTGGCAGTTTTTCGAAGGGGCTGCGGCAGGAGGTGATCCCTGGGGCAGTCTTAATCTCGGGCGGCTCTGTCTGGCTGCAGGCCGTGCCGGACCGGCTGCCCGGCATATTTCCGATGCGCTGCAGAGCGGTAATCAGGAGGTGAGGGAGGCTGCAGGAAGCCTTCTCTCCGGTGCGGCGGATCACCCCGCTCTCAGGGCGCTGTCCGCCCGGTGCTCATGAAAATTCAGAGGTCGTCCCGGATCTCTTCGTTCCCCATATCTGCCTCGAATACGGCAAAAACCTCTTCCGCCCGGATACCGGCCCGCCGGATGGCAAAGGCGGAGAGGTCGTCCGCCGGAACATAGAGTCCGTCCTCCCGCAGGCTGGAAGGAATCCTGCCTGCGCGCAGTTCTGCAACAGTATCTTCCGAAGCATCCCTGATACGCAGCAGATATTCAGGCCGCGCCTGAACCGCCACGATCTGCCCGCTGTCGAGGAGGAAAACGTCTCCGTGATAGACACGTGTCCTCACCTCAAGATCGACCATAAGGCGGGCACCCGAGGTAAGAAACAGCGTGGCCTGACGCAGGCAGCGTGCCTTCCAGGGCGCGGCCCAGGTGTCGGAGGGAACCCGGCTGTCCCGCAGGCTTGCAGGAATGACTCTGCGGCTTCTCATTGCGGCCGGCTCCCCTTGTATCCGGGAAGGAAAACGCAGAGCATCGGAAAAAGTGGCTTCAGGCTTTCGCAGATCTGATGGCAGTCAGGCGCATGTCTTCGGCGGGAGGGGAGCCGGGTCCTCGGCGGGCCGCTCGCGCGTCCAGTTCTTCCACAGCAGATGCACCGTGGCCATGGCTGCGGGGCCGACAAAAAGACCGAGCAGCCCCCAGGTTTCCACGCCGCCAAGAATACCGAACAGCACCCAGAGGAAAGGAAGCTGTGTGCTGCCGCCGATCAGGGGCGGGCGGATGAAGTGCTCGGCAATAAAAATCACGACAACGCCGATTGCGAAAACCGTAATCCCGTGGGCCACGGCACCGGAGGATGCGGCCATCAGTGCGGCAACGCCGACGGCCAGATAGCCGAAAAAAGGCAGCATGGCCGCAACGGCCGTAATAACCCCGAGAAGGGCCGGATGCGGGATGTCCATGGCGAAATAGACCACGCCCATCAGAAGCCCGTCACCAAAACCCACCAGCACCAGCCCGGCAACGGTGCCGCGAATCGAAGCGGCAATCTGGCGTGCAACAGCTTCCCCGCGTTTGCCGAAAACGCGTCGGGAGGCAATCAGGCACTGATAACGCACCGTATCGCCGTCCTTGAGCAGGAAGAACAGCGTAAGGAGCGAGAAGCAGAACAGCATGCCCCGGTGGACCAGCTCGGAGCCGAGCGTGCGCGTCATCGCCAGACCGCGATCCGTGAGAGATGTCAGAACCTCATGCACGCGCCTGGGATCCGCAAGATTGTTCTGCCACCAGGTCATGATCGTGGCGCGGCCGAACGGAAGGCGCTGCACGATCTCAGGCATCGGCAGCCCCTGCTCCCGGGCAGTTTGTGTCAGGGCAAGAACGCTGTGGGCCTCGCGTGCGGCTTCCATGGCGATCATGATCATCGGCACGAGGAAGATCATGGTCAGGAGCGCGGTTGCGGCCACAGGAAGCAGAAGTCCGCCGGAAGCGCCAGGCCACCGGGCTTTTGCCTTCTCATAAACCGGAGCGGTCGCAACGGCGAAGACGGTGCCCCAGGCCAGGGCCGGAAGAAAATCCCTGATCGTGAAAACCGCGGCAGTCACGCAGACAAGCGCCAGTATTCCCCGCGCCAGACTCTGGCTGCGTCCCGGAAGCGGCGGAACAGGTGGCTGCACGGGGGAATCCCCGGTCTTTTCAGACATAGGAGATCTTTTCCTGAGAAGGTTCCGTACCGGTCCCGGCGGGGAGTGTTCCCCGCCGGGACCGTACTGCTCAGAGAGCGGCGGTCAGCTGCGGGATCACCTCGAAGAGGTCTCCCACCAGACCGTAATCGGCAACCTGGAAGATCGGTGCCTCGGCATCCTTGTTGATTGCCACGATGATCTTGCTGTCCTTCATCCCGGCGAGATGCTGGATCGCACCGCTGATGCCGACGGCAAGGTACAGTTCCGGGGCGACGATCTTGCCGGTCTGACCGACCTGCAGATCATTCGGGGCATATCCCTCATCCACGGCGGCGCGGGATGCGCCGACGGCGGCACCCAGCCTGTCGGCCAGAGGCTCAAGAACGTCATGGAACGCTTCCGAGCCCTTCAGGCCGCGCCCGCCGGAGACGACAATACGCGCCGTATCGAGTTCCGGACGCTCGGACTGCGCTACAGTCACGGAAACGATGCGGGACGCATCGGACGCAGGAGCGGCAGGCATCGGGACGATGGCTGCGGAACCGCCTTCTGCCGGAACCGGCTCGAACGCCGTCGAACGGATGGTCAGCACCTTTTTCGCATCGGAAGAGCACACCGTTGCAAGGGCGTTTCCGGCATAGATCGGGCGGACGAACGTGTCGGAATCCACGACCGCGACCACATCGGGGATGATCTGTACGTCAAGCAGGGCGGCCACGCGGGGCATGATATTCTTGCCCGCAGCCGTCGATGCGGAGACGATGTGATCGTACGCTGTTGCGGATGCGACGATCAGGGACGCAAGCGGCTCGGCCAGTCCCTCTGAGATTTCCTTGCCGGGAGCGTGCAGCACCGTGCGGACGCCGGGGAGTTTCGCCGCAGCCTGTGCGGCGGCCTCGTCTCCGGCGATCAGGACATCGATCTCACCATGTTTCGAGGCTGCAGCAACCGCACTGCGGGAAGCCTGACGGATCTGGCCGGCTTCACTTTCCAGAATGACAAGAACGGCCATGATCAGATCACCTTTGCTTCGTTACGCAGCTTCTCAACCAGCTCGGCAACAGACGCCACCTTCACACCGGGCTTGCGCTCCGACGGCTCGACAACGGACACGACCGTCAGACGGGGCTTGATATCCACCGGCAGCGAGGCGGCGTCGATCGTCTCAAGCGGCTTCTTTTTTGCCTTCATGATGTTCGGCAGGGAGGCATAGCGCGGCTCGTTCAGGCGCAGATCCGCCGTAACGATGGCCGGAAGAGCGATGGAGATCGTCTCGACACCGCCGTCAATCTCGCGCGAGACTTCGGCGCGGCCGTCGGCAATCTCGATTTTGCTGGCGAATGTGGCCTGGGGGCGTCCCAGCAGACCGGCAAGCATCTGGCCGGTCGCATTCATATCATCATCAATCGCCTGCTTGCCGAGGATGATGAGATCCGGATTTTCCCTTCCGACAATCACCTGAAGCAGCTTGGCCACGGCGAGCGGTTCCGGGCTGGTTTCCGTCGTGATCAGGATGCCGCGATCAGCGCCCATGGCCATGGCCGTACGAAGGGTGTCCTGCGCTTTGGGCTCGCCGATCGAGACGGCGATCACTTCAGTCGCAACCCCTTTTTCCTTAAGGCGGACAGCTTCCTCGACGGCGATCTCGTCGAACGGATTCATAGACATTTTCAGCCCGGCGGTCTCCGCACCGGTGCCGTCGGACTTCACCCGCACCTTGATGTTGAAATCGACCACGCGCTTCACGGGGACGAGAATTTTCATGAGCTCTTCCGTCTGCACTTCATGGATGGGTACGCCTTCTCGAAGGAATGCGCCTGAGAATGGCTGTCCGGTCTAGCTCAAACAGGGAGTGGGGTAAATCGGCCCGGTTTCCGTGTGCGGTAAAATCAGGGAAAAAGACCTCATTACAGCCTGATTCCTCTGCTACAGTCCCGCAAGTGCCGGAGCAGTATCTTTCCACAGCGTGGCTTCCCAGTCCGGAATCCGCACATTGACTGCCCGCATTCCCGCAGCCCGGGCCGCCGTAAGTCCCTCGCTGCTGTCCTCGAACACGATGCAGTTCTCGGGAGCGACCTCCAGCATCCGCGCTGCCAGAAGATAAGGGTCTGGCGCGGGCTTGGGCTTCTGGACATCCTCCACCGTCACGATAACGGGGAAGAGATCATGCAGCCCGACCGCCTGCAGGGAGGCCGTCACGACGTCCCGGGGGCCGTTGGAGACCACCGCGACAGGAAGTCTGCCTGCAAATCTGCGGACAATCCGCGTGACGCTGAGCATCTCATCAACGCTTTTCATCCGGGCCAGAACACCCTCGCGGGCATGGCCGAGAAAAGCCGCGTGATCAAAAGAGACGCCGAACTCCCTTTCCACGGTTTCCAGCAGCCGCAGTTCTGACAGCCCGCCCTTATCCCCGAACCAGCCGGGCGGAATATGCAGTCCGGCCAGGGTTTTCAGTGAGTCGAGCCAGGCATCCAGATAGAGCGGCAGACTGTCCACAAGTGTACCGTCGCAATCGAACAGGAGAGCTTCAGGAGCGGGGGCAGACAGGCTCAAGGAAAGGCTGACCGCTGATAATGACCGTCATCCGCCAGACGGCGTAATGGCGTGAACTCCTTGTCCTTGACGGATCTGACATGGACATGAGTGCCGTCAGGATTTTCCACGAAAATCGTGTTGTTCCAGTCTGCGGCGCTGATGCCGGTCCACAGCGTCAGGACGATATCGTCATCCTTCCCGTCAAGCTTTCCGTGCAGATACAGGCGCGCATCACCGCTGGAAGGCGGCGTGTGGGTCAGCGGTCCCCAGCTTTCCTTATGCTGACTGATCCAGTCATTCACGATGGAGATTTCCTGAGCGGACAGATCGCGTTTGTGACGCATCGGTCCGGTCTCGATATATCCCGCCGTGATCTCCGGAAACGTGACAGGCCGGAAATTCGGGATGGCGAAACTCCAGATCGCCAGCGCGCTGACGGAGGTGAAGAGGACAAAAGCGATGACGAAGATAGTTTCCTTGCGCATGTATGGAAAATCCTCAGCCCCGGACGGCCGCGATCACGCGGGCCACCTCGGTATCGGTCAGTTCGGGATGAATCGGTAGAGCCATGATTCGTGTTGAAAGATCCTCAGAGACCGGCAGGGCAGCCCCGTCATGATGAGGACGGTAGGCAGGCTGGCGGTGCAGCGGCATCGGATAATATATTGCAGACGGAACACCGTGTGACTTCAGACGGTCCTGAACGGTCCCGCGCTCCGCCTCATCCCTCAGAAGAACGGCATATACCGCCCAGGCCGAAGCGGAATCCGGAACGCGCCCGGGGATCGTGACGGCACCGGCCAGCCCTGCATCATAGGCCCGGGCAATCTCCTCACGCCGCGCCAGTTCTTCCTCAAAACCGTCCAGCTTGGCCAGAAGAACAGCCGCCTGAAGCGTATCGAGACGGCCGTTCATGCCGGTCCGCAGAACTTCATAGCGGGTCTTGCCTTCCCCGTGTGTCCGCAGGGAGCGGTAAAGTTCGGCCCGCTCCTCATCATCCGTCAGGATCGCACCGCCGTCGCCATAGCCGCCAAGCGGCTTGGAGGGGAAAAAGGAAAGCGTCGTGGCCGTGGCTTCCCGTCCGAGCTTCCTGCCGTGATACGAACCGCCGAATGACTGCGCGCAGTCATCCAGAAGAAACAGCTTCTCCTCCTCCGCAATAGCCCGTAGTTCATCCCAGGGTGCAGGCTGGCCGAACAGGTCAACACCCGTCACGGCCCGCGGCGTGAGCGTTCCGGCCCGCCTTACGTCAGCAATCCGCTGCCGCAGACTCTGCGGATCGATCTGGAAGGTGAGGGGATCGACATCCACGAAGACAGGGGTCGCGCCAAGCACCAGAGGCACTTCCGCCGTTGCGGTATAGGTGAAGGCAGGGAGGAACACCGCGTCTCCGGGACCGATATTTTCCGCCATCATCACGATCTGCAGAGCGTCCGTGCCTGACGACACGCCCACACAGGCTTTTGCTCCGGCAAAGGCGGCCAGACGGTCTTCGAGCTCCTGAACCTCAGGTCCCATGACAAAGCGGCAGTGCTCCAGAACCGTATCGATCCGCTGCCGCAGGGCAGGCCCGATCCGGCGCTGCTGGGCGGCAAGATCAAGAAAGGCGATGGGCCCGGTATGTCCCGTATCGGCGGTCATGAGGCTTTCTGTTCCCTGTCTGTTAAGAAGCCGTGTTCAGGTGACCCGTCTGACGGGAGAGGGCCGTGATCCTGACCGGTCGGGTTATGGGCGAATTCGGGCACGAGACGAGCCAGTTCGGCAAGCGCCCCTGACGCATTGCCGTCATGAGCCAGGCCGGTGATCCTTTCCAGAGCGGAGGTGATACCCTCGCGACTGACCAGACGCGGTGTGGCGACAAGCAGTCCGGCTGCGTCGCTCGGGACGGGCGCTTCCCGGCCGTGAAACAGTTCCTCGAACAGTTTCTCCCCGGGGCGCAGGCCGGTGAAGCGGATTTCCACATCCTCATCCGGCCTCAGACCGGCAAGACGGATGATCCGGCGGGCAAGATCCACGATCCTGACCGGCCTGCCCATATCGAGCACGAAAATCCCGCCCTCGCGCAGCGCCTCGTCAGTTTTCTGTCCGCGCTCGTCCTCCGTACTCTCCGTCGTGCTGCCGTTCAGGCCGCGCACCATGGCCTGAAGCACCAGCCCGACCGCTTCCGGAACGGTCATGAAATAGCGCCGGATTTCCGGATGCGTGACCGTAAGCGGACCGCCCCGGGCAAGCTGATGGCGGAACAGCGGCACCACGGAGCCGTTGGAACCCAGCACGTTGCCGAACCGCACGGTTACGCAGCGCATCGCCCCGGCGACGCCGGATGCGAGAGCCTCCACATCCAGCGCCTGGCAGTACATTTCCGCAACGCGTTTGGAGGCCCCCATGATGCTGGAAGGATTGACGGCCTTGTCCGTGGAAATCAGCAGCATCGCCCGCACGCTGCAACGCGCCGCCGCATCGGCCACGATCCGTGTTCCGGCAATATTGGTCAGCAGACCCTCGCACGGATTTCCCTCCACCAGAGGAACGTGCTTGAGTGCGGCGGCGTGGAACACCAGAGCCGGGCGGAAGCGGGCCATGATCTCATCGACGCGGCCGGCGTCCCGGATATCGGCAATCACGACCTCGCGCGCAATGCCGGGAGCTTTCTCGCCCAGTTCCAGATCGATCTGCCACAGTGCGAACTCACCGTGATCCAGCAGAATCAGCCGCTCCGGCCCGAAACCGGCCACCTGGCGGGCCAGTTCGGAGCCGATCGTCCCGCCGGCCCCGGTCACCAGAACGACCTGATCACGGATCAGACGTCCCATTCCTGCCCGGTCCAGCGGCCATTGCGGACGGTTCAGCAGATCTTCTAGCGCCACCGGCCGCAGAGAAATCTCATCGACCGGGGTGAGAGCCGTCAGAACAGGCGCGCGGCGCACTTCCACGCAGTAGGTTTCCGCAGCCTCCAGCACGCGCTGAAGTCCTTCCCCCCGGAAATCAGGCTCGGTGAGCACGATGCTGTCAGGAAGCGTGCCGGACAGTTTCATCGTTTCCAGAATCGCGGCGATATCGTTGACGTGCCCGAGAATCGGCACGTTGTGGATACGACGGCCGCGCTGATTGGTCCCCTGGCCGATCAGCCCCGTCACTTTCAGTCCGGAAGCCGGATTGCGGCTGATGGCCCGCAGAAACAGATCGGCCACCGTATCGGCCCCGACCAGAACGACCGGCTTCTGCACTGCAGCCCGCGTGCCGATGCCATAAAGCAGACGATAGGCCAGCCGCAGTCCGCCGAGAGAGACGACCAGCAGCAGAAAATAGATGAACGGAAAGGTCGGGCCGGGCAGGGGAAACCCGGTCACGAGCAGCATCACCGTAAAAAGCACTGAACTGGCCACGGAGGCGCCCGCGATGCGCACCAGATCGGCCACGCCGGAAAAGCGCCAGTACTGCTGGGGCATCCGGAATGGCACGCCGCTGACGACCAGAGTGATGGCGCCGCCCGCAACAAACCACAGCGGATGCATCAGCCCATCCTGCGGCGCGGCAAGCCAGCGCGCGACCGGAGCGGCCAGTGCCGCGACAAGGCCGTCAAGCAGGGTGTTGACCATGATCCGGTTATACGGCCGCAGCCGTATCATCAGGGGCATGGTCTCAGGGCGTTGCGATGTCATCACCCTGATCCTATAGCCTGGCACATCGCCTTAAAGAAGGCGGCTCCGACGCCTGCCGTCCGTTATATGGCAGGAAAGCCGCGGAGCATCCGGAGGAAAGACATGAACTCTGAATCCTGGCTGCATTCCGCGCTGCCTGTCCTGATCTGTCCTCTGACAGCCATCGTGTCCGCCGTGCTGGTCCGGATCATGTCACGCGTCGGGATTATGGATGTGCCGGCCGGACGCAGCGCACATGACAGGCCGGTCCCCAAAGGCGGCGGCGTGGGCGTGATGACAGCGCTGCTCGTGTTCCTGCCTGCCCTGCGGATGGTTGCCGGGCTGCCGGTTCTGAGTGCGGATTTCGTCACGCTATGGCTGGCAAGCGCGGGGCTGGCAGCCTTCTCCTGGGCCGACGATGTGTATCAGTGGCCCCCGGCCTCCAAGCTGCTGGCGCAGGCAATTGCGGCGCTGGTCATCGTGGCGGGATCCGGGCTGTCTCCGGCCATGATGGCAGCGGCGTTTCTCTGGCTGATGCTGGCAACCAACGCGATCAATTTCATGGACGGTCTGAACGGACTGATCTCCGGTTCTCTGTTCCTTGCAGGATTCTGTGTCGCCTACCTGACCATTCTGCCCGACCCTTTCTGTGCCGGAGTCGTGCTCGCAGCCGCGCTGGCCGGTTTTCTTCCTTTCAATTTTCCATATGCACGGATTTTTCTCGGAGATGCGGGCAGCCAGGGTATCGGGCTTTTTTTCGCTGCACTGGCTGTCGTGCCGCCAGGGCCGGGATATTTTCCGACGGCAATACTGGTCCCGGCGCTGCTTTCAGGGCTGCTCTATGACGTGCTCTTCACACTCGTCCGCCGGGCCAGAGCCGGGGACCGCCTCATGCAGGCGCATCGGGGGCATCTGTATCAGATCGCCCATCGCGCGGGGATGTCACCGGTGGTCATCACCCTTATTCACTGGGGGTTCGTGCTGTGGGGCGCGATATGCACATATATCGTGGCGCCGGGCTATTCTGCCGCTGAAGCCATGAAACTGATCGCGCTGCTTCTGGTGCCGCAGATTATCTGGACGTTCTGCGCTGCGCGGATAGCGGGCAGAACCCGGGTCGGAAGATGGTAAGGGCGGCTCCCTCAGTAAGGAAAGCCGCCCGTATGTCTCAGAATGTTGTCAGGGCGCGGATACGGCTGCCCTGACGGCGGGGCCGGTCCTGGCTGGTGCCCGGGCTGGCCTCGCGCGGCTTGTCTTTCGGGCCCGTCTTGAGAACGGGCGCGGCGGAAAGTTCTGCCTGCAACTGCGTAATCCGCTTTTTCACACTGTCCCGGAGCGCGGGAGAGGTGTGGGATTTCATCGTTGCCAGAGTTTCCTTCAGATCGCGGAGCTGTTTCTGCTTTTCAGCAAGGGACCGGCGGATCGGCTGATTGTCCGAAAGCTGACCATGAATAGAGCGCATAGAATTACAACCTGTTCAGGCAGGAGATGAGAACCATACCCCTAAGCTGGGGCAGAAAGATGAATCATTCGTTTAAAACGAAAGCCTTCGCGGGTTTATTAACTCCGTGGTCCTGCCGGCCACGCGAGATAGGCACCGCTCCGGAGACGGCCGGATGATCACTCAGTCATTGCGCTTCAGAATATCTCTCAGCGCCACGACAAGTTTTTCACACTGCTCGTCGGTTCCGATGGTGATTCTGAGCCAAGCAGAGGTTCGCGGGCCTTTCAGATGGCGCACGATAACAGCCCTTTCCCTCAGTTGAGCTGCCAGAGCGGCAGCGTCGCGATCACCATGAGAAACGTACACAAAATTCGCGCCCGAGGGCAAGACCCGGAAGCCCAGTTCCTCAAGCAGTCCCGAAAGCCGCTCCCGCGTCGCGATCACTCTGGCGGTTGTCTGCCGGAACCATTCCTCGTCCTCCATCGCCGCTGTGGCTCCGGCCAGAGCCAGCCGGTCAAGCGGATAGGAATTGAAACTGTCCTTCACGCGGACCAGAGCCTCTGTCAGCGACTCATGCCCCATTGCGAAACCCACGCGCAGTCCGGCCAGTCCCCGGGATTTGGAGAAGGTCTGCACGACAAGCAGATTTCTGAACTCCCTGATGAGAGCGGCAGAGGATTCCGCGCCGAAATCCACGTAAGCCTCATCAATCAGCACGACGCGATCAGGAACTGCCCGCAGAAGCTGACGGATTTCGTCCAGGGAAAATATCTGCCCCGTCGGCGCATTGGGACTTGCAAGCACGACACCGCTGCAGGGACCGGAAAAATCCTCCACACGGACCTGCAGATCATCACCGACGGGAATCCGGGTGAAGGGCAGACCGAACAGCTGGCAGTAGACCGGATAGAAGCTGTAGGTCACGTCCGGAAAGAGAACCGGATCACCGTGATCGAAAAAAGCCCTGAAGGCATGAGCCAGAACCTCGTCAGACCCGTTTCCGGTGAAAACCTCGTTCCGCGTCAGGCCATAGCGTGTGGCAATCGCATCACGCAGCGCCACGGCGTCAGGATCGGGATAGAGCTGCAGCTCCCCGGCGGCATCCCGGATGGCCTCGATGGCGCGCGGGGAGGGACCGTAGGGCAGCTCATTCGTGTTCAGTTTGATGAGGTCAGAAATTTTCGGCTGCTCACCGGGCACATAGGGGGTGAGCTGCCCGACGAGCGGGCTCCAGAGAGAATTCATGGTCTTTCCGCAGAGTTACACAGAATCAGGAGGCAAGAAGAGCCGCTGCATCGGAGCGTCCGTGCCGGCTGGCAATATCGGCAGCCGTATGCCCTTCGCCATCCTTGAGCGAGATATCGGCACGGGCATCAAGCAGCAGACGCACCATATCCGTCCGTCCGAACATCGCGGCAAACATCAGCGGCGTCCGGCCGAGGAGATCGGTTGCGTTGACGTCGGCTCCCGCCTCCAGAAGCATCCGCGCAATCTCGGTCTGTCCCTTGAAGGACACGCCGGCCAGCGCCGTAGCACCTTTGACATCACGTCTGTCCGGGTCCGCCCCGGCTGCAAGCAGGGCGCGCGCCGCATCCGCATGGCCGTTATAGGACGAAAGGATCAGGGCCGTATGCCCTTTGCCCGGGCCGGGAATGTTCAGATCGATGCCCGCAGAGATAAATCCGGTAACCAGATCCGTATCCCCGTCGCGCGCGGCATCAAGGAAAAGATCCCTGATCTGCTCGGGGCTGAAGGAAGGGGTGTTATCCTGCCGACTCGCGCTGGCAGTGCTGCTGGTGTTCATAAACGACCGCTCCCCTGATTGTTCTTGCCTTCGGTGCAACACTAGCAGGAACGTGGGGGGAATGTCTCGGTAAACAAGCCGGATGACGGAAAAACGGCGGACCGGCCGGATACCGGGGATCTGCGGAGATTCACATACCTGTGATCAAGGCAACTCCGGCAGGTCAGGCGCTCTCTGGTTCCGACAGGGCCTGCTCAATGACAAAGCTTTGCAGCTGGTCTCTTGCCGATGATGACAAGCGGTGCATAGACTGCGCCCGAACCGGCCCGGGCGAGGGGATGTCCCTCTCCCGCCATAATAAGCCGATAGCAAATCCGGAGGTTCTCCATGCCTTTCAGTCTTAATTCTGTCTGCCGAGCGCCGGAAACCGGCAGTTCCTCCGGAAATGCGGATATGGACCGTCTTGCCATCAATACGATCCGCACGCTCTCGATGGATGCGGTCCAGAAAGCAAACTCAGGTCACCCGGGAACGGCCATGGCGCTGGCTCCCGTTGCCTATACGCTGTGGCAGGATGTTCTGGATTATGATCCGGCCGATCCGCTGTGGCCGGGCCGTGACCGCTTCGTTCTGTCCGTCGGCCACGTGTCGATGCTGATCTACTCCCTGATCTATATTTCAGGCGTGAAAGAGGTCACGCACGGAAAGGTCACGGGCAAGCCGTCCCTGACGCTTGAGGATCTGAAAAACTTTCGCCAGCTCGACTCGAAAACCCCCGGGCATCCCGAATACGGGCACACGAGCGGCGTGGAGACCACCACGGGTCCGCTCGGTCAGGGCTGCGCGAACTCCGTCGGTATGGCGATTGCCGGAAAATGGCTTTCCGCTCGCTATGACCGCCCCGGTTTCTCCCTGTTTGATTATCACGTCTGGTCGATCTGCGGCGATGGCGACATGATGGAAGGCGTGGTCAGCGAGGCTGCATCAACCGCCGGTCATCTCAGACTGGGCAATCTGACCTGGATTTATGACAGCAACCGGATTTCCATTGAAGGCTCCACCGATATCGCCCTGACGGAAAACGTGGCGGAGCGGTTCCGGGCCTATGGCTGGCATGTTTCCGAGCTTGAGGATGCGAACGATACGGCCGGATTCCTCAGTCTTGCTGAAAAAGCAAAAAAGGAAACCGATCGTCCGAGCCTGATCATCGTAAAATCCGTGATCGGCTACGGCGCGCCCGGCAAGGCAGGCACCGCATCCGCACATGGTGAGCCGCTGGGTGATGAGGAAATCCGCGGGGCCAAGAAGGTCTATGGCTGGCCGGAAAACGAGCAGTTCTTCGTGCCTGACGGCGTGCTTGATCACGTGCAGCAGGGCCTGGGCGCGCGCGGCGCAAGGAAAAGCAGCGAGTGGAAAGAGAAATTCGCGGCCTACGGCAAGGAATATCCTGATCAGGCAAAGGAAATCAGCCTGATCCTCTCGCACGAGCTTCCCCAGGGATGGGATTCTGAAATTCCGGTCTACCCGGCAGATGCCAAGGGCGTGGCGTCCCGCCAGAGCTCCGGAGAGGTGCTCAATGCCGTTGCGAAGAAGCTGCCCTGGCTGATCGGCGGTTCCGCGGATCTTGCGCCTTCGACCAAAACCCTCATCAAAGGCGCGGAGTCCTTCCAGCCGGAAGCCTGGGGCGGGGCCTATTCAGGCCGCAACCTGCATTACGGCGTGCGCGAACATGCGATGGGCGCCATCGTCAACGGCATCACGCTTTCGGGAATCCGGGGCTATGGCGCAGGCTTCCTGATTTTCTCCGACTATATGAAGCCGCCGATCCGTCTCGCGGCGCTGATGAACCTGCCGTCTCTTTTCATCTTCACGCATGATTCCATCGGCGTGGGAGAGGACGGCCCGACGCATCAGCCGATCGAGCAGCTGGCCCAGCTTCGCGCCACCCCGAATGTCGTGACCTTCCGCCCGGGTGATGCGAACGAGGTTGCAGAAGCCTGGCGCGTGCTGATCAGCACAAAGGACAAGCCCTCGGTGCTGGCTCTCAGCCGTCAGAACCTTCCGACGCTGGATCGCACGAAATACGCACCGGCCAGCGGTGTCGCGAAAGGGGCTTATGTCCTGGCAGACAGCGGAAAGACGCCGTCCGTCATTCTGATCGCCACGGGCAGCGAGCTTGGCATCACTGTCGAGGCCTATGAAAAACTGGTGGCCGAGGGCGTTGCTGCACGTATCGTCTCGATGCCGAGCCAGGAACTGTTCAACGCGCAGCCGGAAAGCTACCGCAATGAGGTTCTGCCGCCGAAAGTGACGGCCCGCGTGGCGGTCGAGGCAGGCTCCTCGTTCGGCTGGCACCGCTATGTCGGTCTGACGGGCGAGATCGTCGGAATGGACGGTTTCGGCGCGTCGGCCCCTGCGGGTGCCCTGATGAAAAAATTCCGCTTCACGACAGAAGCCGTCATCGCCGCGGCAAAACGCCAGATCGCGCTCTGATCGCACGATATAAAATCCCAACTGACATCGGGCTGCCGGTTTCTTGCCGGCAGCCGCCATCAAGAAAAAATCGATAACAGCAAAAATAACGGACACAACAGAGGAGATACGAAAATGACAGCCAAATCCGCTCAGGGTGCCAACCCTCTGGCGCGTCTGTCTGATTTCGGTCAGTCCCCGTGGCTGGATTTCGTCCGTCGCGCCTATACCGAGGGCGGCGAGATGGAAAAGCTGATCACCGAGGACGGCGTGAAGGGCGTGACCTCCAACCCGGCCATATTCCAGAAAGCCATGGGCGAAGGCACGGAATATGACACGCAGATCCGCGAGATTCTCGGCAGGGAGATCGTCTCTCCCGGACGTCTTTATGAACTGCTCGCAATTGACGATATCCGCGCCGTCGCGAAACTTCTCCGCCCCGTCTTCAAAGAGACCGGAGGGCTGGACGGGTATGTCAGCCTTGAGGTGTCCCCCTATCTCGCGCGTGATACCGAAGGCACGATTGAGGAAGCCGGTCGCCTGTGGAACGAGGTGAACGAACCCAATCTGATGATCAAGATTCCGGGAACGGCTGAAGGCGTCCCGGCGATCCGTAAAAAAATTGCAGATGCCGTCAATATCAATGTCACGCTGCTGTTTTCCCAGCAGTCCTACAAGGATGTTGTGGAGTGCTGGCTGTCCGGTCTGGAAGATCGCCTGGCCGCCGGAAAGAAAATCTCCGGCATTGCGTCCGTAGCCTCGTTCTTTGTCAGCCGCATCGACGCCAAGATTGATGCCGAAATTGACCGCCGCGTGAAGGCGGGCGATCCGGAATCCGAAAAACTCAAGGCTCTGCGCGGTAAGGTCGCGATCGCCAACGCCAGAATGGCCTATCAGTACTGGCTGGACGTGATGAAAAGCGCCCGATGGGAAAAACTCAAGGCAGAAGGCGCGCAGCCCCAGCGTCTGCTCTGGGCTTCGACGGGCGTTAAGGACAAGGCCTACAGCGACGTCCTTTACATTGAGGAACTGATCGGCCCGGAGACGGTCAATACCATCCCGCCCGCGACGCTGGACGCCTTCCGCGATCATGGCACGCCGAAACGGTCTCTGGATCAGGGGGTTGAGGAAGCAAAGCACGTCCTGGCTGAGGCAGAGCGTCTGAAACTCGATCTCGACGGTGTTACGGATGTGCTCGTCAAGGAAGGCGTATCCTCCTTTGCCGATGCCTTCGACACGCTGCTCGGCTCCGTTGCGGAAAAGCAGGAGAAGTTTCTCGGAGACAAGCTGACCGGCACGAAGCTTTCTCTGCCGGACGACCTCGCGGCCGCTGTAAAGGACGGTCTGGAAAGCTGGCGAAAAGACGGTGCCATCCGCAAACTCTGGGCAAAGGATGCCTCCGTCTGGACCGGCGCGGACGAGGCGAAATGGTTGAAATGGCTCGATATCGTTGACGATCGCCTCGCGCATGTCAGCGAACTGGAAGCCTTCCAGGCCGAGGTGAAAAAGCGCGGCTTCAGCCAGATTCTCCTGCTTGGCATGGGCGGCTCAAGCCTCGGCCCGGAAGTGCTGGCCATGACGTTCGGCAAGCATGAGGGCTACGGCCATCTCTATGTGCTCGACAGCACGGACCCGCAGCAGATCGCCACGTTTGAGAAGAAAATCGATCCGGCGAAAACGCTGTTCATCGTCTCGTCCAAATCCGGTGGAACGCTGGAGCCCAACATCCTCCTGTCCTATTTCTTCGATCTCGCGAAAAAAGCTGTCGGAGACAAGGTCGGTTCCCATTTCGTCGCGGTCACGGATCCGGGATCGAATATGGAGAAGCGGGCGAAACAGGACGGCTTCTGGAAAATCTTCTACGGAGAGAAGGAAATCGGCGGCCGCTACTCCGTCCTGTCCGATTTCGGCCTCGTCCCGGCGGCTGCTTCCGGCGTGCCCGTAAAAGCTTTCCTCGAGGATGCGCTGCGCGGCGTGAAGGCGTGTGATGCCAGCGTGCCGCCGGCCATCAATCCCGGCGTGCTGCTGGGCACCGTATTCGGTGTTGCCGCAACGAAATTCGGCCGTGACAAGATCACGATCATCGCCACGCCGAAGGTGAAGGATTTCGGCGCATGGGCCGAGCAGCTGATTGCCGAGTCCACCGGAAAATCCGGCAAGGGTCTGATCCCCATTGATGACGAGACGCTGGCCGGACCGGCGCATTACGGCAAGGATCGCCTGTTCGTCTATATCCGTCTCGCGACAGAGCACATGCACGAGCAGGATGAGGCCGTAAAAACGCTGATCGAGGCCGGGCAGCCGGTCGTCACGATCACGCTGCATGCACCCCGGCAGATCGCCCAGGAATTCTTCCGCTGGGAGATCGCAACGGCGGTCGCCGGTGCGTTCCTCGGGATCAATCCCTTCGATCAGCCGGATGTGGAGGCCAGCAAGGTCGGAACGAAAAAACTGACCACGGCGTATAACGAAACCGGCAGCCTGCCCGAGGAAAAGCCGTTTGCAACCGACGGTGCGCTCAGCTTCTTTGCCGATCCGAAAAATGCCGGGGCACTTGCCGGAAAAACGGCAAAGGATATCCTGGGTGCGCATTTCTCCCGGGTGAAGGCGGGTGACTACGTTGCCCTGCTGGCCTATATCGAGCGCGATCACGCCACATGCGAGTGGATCCAGCACACGCGCCTTGCAATCCGCGACGCGAAGAAGGTGGCGAGCGCCGCAGAGTTCGGTCCGCGGTTCCTGCACTCGACCGGGCAGGCCTATAAGGGCGGGCCGGACAGCGGCGTGTTCCTGCAGATCACAGCTGAGGATGCGAAAGACCTCGAGGTCCCGGGCGAGCGTTTCAGCTTTGGCGTCGTGAAAGCCGCACAGGCACGCGGGGATTTTGACGTTCTGGCAGAACGCGGCCGCCGTGCGCTGCGAGTACATATTACAGGTGACCTGAAAGCCGGATTGCAGACCCTGTCTGCGGCAATCCGGTCCGTTCTGTGAAAGTGGAGGACAGAAAGATGCAGATTGGTATCGTCGGGCTCGGACGGATGGGCGGCAATATTGCCGTCCGGCTGAGCCGTCACGGACATGATGTCGTTGTCTATGACCGCTCGGAAGAAGCAACGTCAAAAACCGTCGGAGCTGCGGAGAAAGGCAAGGCCGTCGCCGCTTCGGGTTATGAGGACGTGGTCTCGAAACTTTCCGGCGGACGCAGGATCGTCTGGCTGATGCTTCCGGCAGGTGAAATCACGGAAGTCGCCGTGCAGGAGTTCGGAAAGCTCCTTGGCAAGGATGATATCCTCATCGATGGCGGCAATACCTATTACAAGGATGATATCCGCCGAGCAGCGGAACTCAGCGAGCGCGGTATTCACTATATCGATGTCGGTACCTCAGGCGGCGTCTGGGGTCTGGATCGCGGCTATTGTATGATGTTCGGCGGAACGAAGGATGCGGCCGAGCATATCGACCCGATCCTCTCCGCGCTTGCACCGGGCAAGGGAGATATCCCCGTCACGCCGGGACGCGACAGCTCGGACCTCGATCCGCGTGCCGAGCAGGGATATCTCTATTGCGGACCCGCCGGTTCGGGCCATTTCGTGAAAATGGTCCATAACGGCATCGAATACGGCATGATGCAGGCCTTCGCGGAAGGCTTTGATGTCATGAAAAGCAAGGACTCCCCGCTTCTGCCGGAAGATCAGCGCTTTTCCCTGAACATGGCCGACATCGCGGAAGTCTGGCGTCGCGGCAGCGTCGTTTCCTCCTGGCTGCTGGACCTTACGGCACAGGCCATGGCCTCGGACGGTGATCTGGCGAAATTCTCAGGTAAGGTCAGCGATTCCGGAGAGGGCCGCTGGACGATCGAGGCCGCGATTGAGGAAGACGTGCCGGTTCCGGTCATGACGGCAGCGCTGTTCACACGCTTCCGCTCGCGCACCGACAACACCTATGCGGAAAAGGTTCTCTCCGCGATGCGCTTCGGTTTCGGCGGTCATCTCGAAAAGAAATAAGGCGAAAGACTGACATGAAAACCGACGAGCAGGCCCGGCACGATGCCCTTCGTGCACCTTCTGACCGTGTGAGGCTCGTGGTCTCCGATGTGGACGGGACGCTGCTCGATCCGGACAAGGACATCGCGGCCTCAACCCGGCAGGCCATCCGGACTCTGGCGGAAGCCGGTGTTCCGGTCTGCCTGGTCAGCAGCCGTCCGCCGGCCGGGATGTCCTCCTTTCTTGAGGTCACGGGGAAAGACCTTCCCTTCGGCAGCCTGAACGGCGCGGTGATTTCCGATGGCCGCGGAAAGGTTCTGTCCTCTCTCACGTTGCCTGAGGATGTCGTGCGCATGGCAGTGGACATGCTGGCGGTTCATGGCGTCGATCAGTGGTTCTACACGGACAGCGAGTGGCTCGTTCATGACGAGACCTCGGCCTATGTCCCAAAGGAGTCACGCGGGACAGGCATCCGGCCGAAGGTCATCAGCTCCGTTGATCCCTGGATCGACAGGATCGGAAAAATCACCGGATCAGGGTCGGATTATCCGCTTCTGGAACGCATAGAAACCGAGATCGGCGCGCTGCTTTCCGGGCAGGCCCATGTCGCACGCTCCTCTCCCTATTATCTGGACATCACGCCGGAAGGTGCCAGCAAGGGCCATGCGCTGAAAGAACTGGCCCGCCTGTTCGGAATCACGCCTGATCAGGTGGCGTGCCTCGGGGATATGCCGAACGACGTGCCGATGATGGACGTGGCCGGGGTGGCCATCGCCATGGGACAGGCCTCCGGAGAAGTGGCATCGCACGCGCATTTCCGGACAGCTCCCAATGATCAGGACGGCTGGGCGCGGGCCGTTACGGACTACATTCTTCCGCGCGTAAAAGCAGACGGCTGATACAGAAGGAAAACGGAAATGCCGGAACATGGCGTGCAGGATGCAGAATTTACGGTTCTGAAGGACGCGGACGCGGTCGCGCGCGACGTGGCCGACCGTCTTATGGAACGTGCCCTTGCGGCAAAAGGCCCGCTCTCGGTTGCGCTTTCAGGCGGCTCCACGCCGAAAAAATTCTACGGGCTGATGGCCGGGAAAGACTACGCGGATAGATTTCCCTGGGAGCGTGTGCATTTTTTCTATGGTGACGACCGCTTCGTCCCGCATGACGATCCGGACAGTAACGCAGGCATGGCGGACAGACTTCTGTTCAGCAAAATCGACATTCCGGCCGCAAATATCCACCCGATGCCGGATTCAGGCGATGCGGAGGATGCCGCACGCGCCTATGAGCGTAATCTTAAAGAGTATTACGAGGCCGATACACTCGATCCGGGCAGGCCGCTGTTCGATATCGTGCTGCTCGGGCTGGGAGAGAACGGGCATACGGCCTCTCTTTTCCCGAGGCAGCCGGTCCTGCACGAACGTGAGCGCTGGGTGGCCACCTGCGTTCCGGACGACGCGCCTCACACACGCCTGACGCTGACATATCCCGCTATTGCCTCAAGCCGGGAGGTCTGGTTTCTGGTGACCGGCCAGGGGAAACAGCAGGTTCTGGAGCGGGTGAGGGCAGGCGATCCTGCCGAGCCGGCCAGCCACATCGTCTCCGAAGGCCGGATCACGTTTCTGGCCGACAGTGCGGCCGCCGGGGAAAGCAGGACATGAACGAAGAAGAAGCCCGGTTTCTGGACCTCAAGCGGCAGTCGGCCGTCGCGGCCTCTGCGCTGGTCGGCCCGGGGATGGTCGTCGGGCTCGGAACCGGCAGCACGGCCGCTCTCGTCGTGGAGGAGCTGGGCCGCCGGATGAGGGAGGAAGGTCTCCGCTTTGTCGGCATACCGACATCAGAAGCAACGGAAACACTCGCGAGGCAGCAGAGGATCGAGCTTGCGGGCTTTGCGACCCATCAGCATATCGATCTGACCATCGACGGCGCGGATGAGGTGGAGCGCGGCTCGCTCTTTCTGATCAAGGGGCTTGGCGGTGCATTGCTGCGGGAGAAGATCGTTGCCGCCGCATCGGAGCGTATGGTCATCGTCGCCGATGACCGCAAGGTGGTCGATCACCTCGGGGATCACACACCCGTTCCGGTCGAAGTCGTCCCGTTCGGATGGGAAAACACCGCACGCAGGCTCGAAAAGCTCGGAGCCGAGGTCGAGGCGAGGCGCACTCGCGACGGACAGCTTTTCGTGACGGATGGCGGCAATCTGATCCTGGACTGCCGGTTCGGTCAGATCGCGGATCCGGCAGGACTGGAGCACCACATCGGAGATATTGTCGGCGTGATCGAAAGCGGTCTGTTTATCGGCTATGCGGCAGAGGCCATCATCGCGGGAAAAGACGGAGTGTTCCGTCTTCATCGCGAAAGATGAGCACATCAGTACATAAACCGGCGGGTGCGCTGGTCGTGATGGGCGTCTCCGGAAGCGGAAAATCCACCCTGGCAGAAGCGCTTCAGAAGGCCCTCGGATGGTCTTTCCAGGAGGGAGACGGGCTTCATCCCGCCGCGAATGTGGAAAAGATGAGCGCGGGCATCCCGCTCACGGATGAGGACCGCTGGCCTTGGCTGGATAAATGCCGGGACTGGCTGGCCGCCATGCACGCACAGGGACACGGGGCGATCCTGTCCTGCTCGGCACTGAAGCGGGTTTATCGCGAGCGCCTCAAATCCCCCGGCTTCACACCGCTTTTTCTGTATCTTAATGTTCCGGAAGAGCGCCTGCGCGACAGGCTGATCCATCGCTCCGGCCACTATATGGGCGTGGGACTGCTCAGAAGCCAGCTCGATACGCTCGAAATCCCCGCACAGGACGAACATGCTCTCGTCATCGACGGAGAGATGCCGACAGAGCAGATCGTTCAGGCCGTTCTCGCGAAGCTTTCGGCCGGCAGGCAGGGCTGACATGCCGGTGACGGAGTTTTTCAGCGGCGCTTTCACGCCGGATGAAAACGGAGTTCTGCATTGCGGCACAGCCGCTCCGCCCGCGCATCACTACAGTGACGGGGACGAAACCGAAACACGCCTGCTCACGGCGGTCCGCAATGCGAAAGACCGCTCGCTGTTCTCGTCCGAACTGCGTGGCGCCGTCACGGACTGGCCATCCCTCTATCACCTGTCTCCTTCCCGGGCGAACCTGCTCCGCCCGTTTGCCGGTTTTCTTGCCACCCGCACCATTCTTGAACCCGGCGCAGGATGCGGCGCGATCAGCCGGTTTCTGGGCGAGATCACGGCCGGGCAGGGCGGAAAGGTCGTTTCCGTTGAGAGCAGCTCACGCCGGGCTGCCATCGCGCGGGCGCGGACAGAGGAATTCCCGCAGATGGATGTCATCGCGGGAGATCTTCTGCAGCTTGAGCCGATTCAGAAGTTCGATGCGGTGGTCCTGGTCGGCGTTCTGGAATATGCAAGGCTGTTCGGGGCGCAAGAGGCCGATCCCGTTGCAGCTTTTCTCGCGTATCTCCGCCGCTTTCTTAAACCGGACGGCGTGCTGTTTCTCGCGATAGAGAACCAGACCGGCCTGAAATATCTGGCTGGAGAAAAGGAAGACCACCTCGGTATTCCGTGGTTCGGCATCAATGATCTCTATACCGCGCGTACCGCCGTCACTTTCGGACGCGCGGAGCTGACACAGGCACTTACACAGGCCGGGTTAGGGATCACTGAACCCTGGATGCCCTTTCCGGACTACAAACTGCCTGCCCTTGTCCTGCCCCCGCGGGCAGCAGGGCAGAGCGGATTTCTGGCCGGACATCTGATTGCCGAGACCGGAGAGTGTGAGCGTCGTCCGTCCTTCTCGCCTCAGAAAGCCTGGCCGGTCATGGCGCGGAACGGCCTGCTGCAGGACGTGACAAACTCCTTCCTCATGCTCGCCTCCGGCAGTGCCCTCCCGGCAGATATCGCAGACCCTTCCGTTCTGGCCTGGCATTATGCCACCGGCCGCGCGCAGCCTTATGTGAAGGAAACCCGCTTCCTTACGCAGGAAGATGACATCCTGGTGGAACGTCATCCGCTCGCACCGGCCTCCGCCTCATCTGCCACCCGATCCGACAGTCCGTTCGCCTGGACCTGCGAAGCGGGCAGGGAGGTGTATCACGCGCAGCCATGCTGGTGGTTCCGGCTGCTCGATATCCTCTCTCGCGAAGGCTGGACCCTCGATACCCTGGAAGAATGGGCGGATATCTGGCTGCGCGCCTGGCTGAACCGGGCAGATGCGGATCACCTGACAGCGGACATGAAGGTCACCGGCGATCTGGTTGATGCGACACCATTCAACCTGATCGTCCCGCAGGACGGCTCCACCCCCCTGTTCTTCGATCTTGAATGGCAGGCAGAGGCGCCCGTGGAGGCGATGTTCATCATCGTCCGCGGCCTCAGGGAGTCGATCCGCAAAATTACCCTTCCGGCACCGCCCGCAGACCGGACACTGTCGACACCCGACCGTATCATCCTGCGCCTGCTGGAGCGTTTTGACCTGAAACTCACGCAGGCCGATCTCGACCGGTATTCGGAGCAGGAAGCCGCATTTCAGGTCATGGTGAATGATGGCCCCTATCCCCTGAATACGGCCGAGCGTGTCCGCTTCAATGATTTTCCCCTGCGCTGGTACGAGCCGCTTTCGGACGGAGCGTCGATCGAGGCAAGAACACAGCTGGAACTCCGTATCGTTGAAATGCAGAGGCTGGTTCAGGAACGGGACCAGGCCCTCAGCGCGGCTCTATCCGATTCGGATGCCCAGCGTCAGCGGGCCGACCATCTTGAGCAGGAGAACCGGATCATCAGGGACAGCACGATCTGGCGTGCCGGCTCCGGCCTGCGCCGGATCGCACGGCGCTGCCCGCGTGCGGCTGAGATACTGAAACGGATCATCCGGCGGGCAAGGCCGCGCTGATCACGTAAATTACACGCAGGGACCGGGCCACTTTTTTGCCTCTGCGGCGTTCCGTCCTAACAGGCAATGGACTAGAGTGCCGCAGCCGGAGGAACGCTCTTTCGGACCAGCTGCACCTCGACGTCAGAAGCAAAGGCAGTTTCAATGAGCGCTATTGTTGATATCATCGCACGGGAAATTCTCGACAGTCGCGGTAATCCTACCGTTGAGGTTGAGGTCGAACTCGCTTCCGGTGCCACCGGCCGCGCCGCCGTTCCTTCCGGAGCCTCCACCGGCGCCCACGAAGCCGTGGAACTGCGCGACGGAGACAAGTCCCGCTTCGGCGGAAAGGGCGTTCTCAAGGCCTGCGAGATGGTCGAGACCGAAATCTTTCCGACCCTCCAGGGCGCGGACTCCCAGGATCAGATCGATATCGACAATGCGATGATCGAACTCGACGGCACGCCCAACAAGGGCCGCCTCGGTGCCAACGCAATCCTCGGCGTCTCGCTTGCCGTCGCAAAAGCTTCCGCAGCAGAGCTGGAACTGCCGCTTTACCGCTATATCGGCGGCCCGTTCGCGCATGTCCTGCCGGTGCCGATGATGAATATCATCAATGGCGGAGAGCACGCAGACAACCCGATCGATATTCAGGAATTCATGATCCAGCCAGTCGGCGCGCCGACCATATCGGACGCCATCCGCTGGGGCTCGGAAATCTTCCAGCAGCTCAAGAAATCCCTCTCCGAAGCCGGTCATGGCACGAATGTGGGCGATGAAGGCGGCTTCGCGCCGAACCTGAAATCCGCGGATGAGGCTCTGAGCTACATCACGCGCGCTGTGGAAGCCGCAGGCTACCGCCCGGGTGAGGACGTGACTTTCGCCCTCGATTGCGCAGCCACCGAATATTACAAGAACGGCAAATACGTTCTGGAAGGTGAGGGCAGAACGCTTGATGCGGGTGGCGTCGTCGCATGGCTGAAAGATCTGTGCGACCGGTATCCGATCGTCTCCATCGAGGACGGCGTTGCCGAGGATGACTGGGAAGCCTGGTCGCTCCTGACGCAGACTCTGGGCAACAGGATTCAGCTCGTGGGAGATGATCTGTTCGTGACGAACCCGGAGCGTCTGACACGCGGCGTCGAGGCCGGTGTGGCTAACTCGCTGCTCGTGAAAGTCAATCAGATCGGCACGCTGACGGAAACCCTGTCCGCCATGCAGATCGCACATCGTGCGGGCTACACCTGCGTAATGAGCCACCGCTCGGGTGAGACGGAAGATTCCACGATCGCAGATCTCGCCGTGGCAACCAACTGCGGCCAGATCAAGACCGGCTCCCTGTCCCGTTCAGACCGTATGGCCAAATACAACCAGCTCATCCGGATCGAGCAGGAGCTCGCAACGGCAGGTCAGTATGCCGGGCGGACCATTCTCAAACACTGAGAGTCCTCTTCTCCGGACACAGAGCAACCTGTTGCTTTCGGGCAACAGGTTACTTTTTTTAGGAAAGCCTAGTGTAGGTCAGATCCTGACATAACTTTGTCAGTTTTCGGCTGATAGGGTGAATCAGGCAAACAGGCGAACGGTAAGCAGGACGGAATGAAAATCGGACGTTTTATCAGACGCGCGCTCAGCGCGACCGTTCCCCCGGCCCTGTTTCTCAGTCTTACAACCTATTTCGGCTGGGAGGCTACTCAGGGCGATCACGGCCTGAAGGCCTATCATGAAGAGCTTCTCAAGCTGGATGAGGCGCACGAGGCCCAGCAGAACGCGATGGTCGAGCAGGACATCTGGCGCCGTCGCGTGGCGGGCCTGAAGGAAGGCGCACTCGATCCCGATCTTCTGGATGAGCGTGCACGCGCCATGCTCAACCTGTCCCGTAAAAACGAAATCGTGGTGCCCTACGACCGCCATCACCAGCTGTACTGAGCCTGATTTCACTGCGGAAAAATATTTACCCTTTATTATCGTAATTTCGCTTGCACTGCGGGAAGAGAAGCCCTATCAGTCGCGCTCCTGGCCCAAGGGGGCGTAAGCCCAACAGGCCGTCTGCTGGTTTGGGGGTACGTCGTGAACGCACTTGCTCAACTGGGGATGGTCTCGGAACTCCCGAGAAATAACCAGAATGCTTCTTTTGCCGCTGCATCGGACGATGAGCGGAAGGACTATTTTGTCGAACGCGACGGAATGAAGTTTGCGGGAACGCATCTTCTGGTCGATCTCTGGGATGCGAAGAATCTCGACGATCCTGACAGAATAGACGCCACGCTGCGCGAGGCTGCTATTGTGGCGGGCGCTACGATTCTTCACAGTCATTTTCACCATTTTTCACCAAATGGCGGCGTGTCCGGTGTGGTCGTTCTCGCAGAGAGCCATATCTCGATCCACACTTGGCCCGAGCGTAATTTCGCAGCCGTGGATATCTTCATGTGCGGCGCCTGCGATCCGCACATGGCCGTGCCGGTCATGCAGCGCCTGTTTCAGGCAGGACGCCTGGAAATTGACGAGGAACGGCGCGGACGGGTCGACCGTTCCTGAAATCTGCCGCAAGGCATTTTCAATTATCGGCATATATCCGGATTTCGTGCGGAGGAATTCTTTCCCCCGTACGAAATGCGCATGCCCGATCTGCTGATTTTACTTCCTGCGGGAGATAGCGCGTATGTCCGGAACATGGATCGCGGAAGAACTCTATGACAGCTGGGGACAGCGCTTTCGTGTGACAGCCGAACTGGCTCATACAAAAAGTCCCTTCCAGGATATAAGAATTATCGAAACCGACAGCCACGGACGTGTCCTGCTCCTGGACGGCGTGGTACAGATCACCGAACGCGATGAATTCGTCTATCAGGAAATGCTCACGCATGTGCCGCTGCTGGCTCATGGCGCTGCACGCCGCGTCCTGATCATCGGAGCCGGAGACGGCGGCGTCCTCCGCCGCGTGCTGCAGCACCCGACTGTGGAAAAAGCGGTGATGGTGGAAATCGATGGCGATGTCATCGAACTTTCAAAAAAATTCCTGCCGAAAATCTCAGGAGACGCCTGGTCCGATCCGCGTGCCGAAGTCATTGTCGGAGACGGCATTGATTATGTCACCCGAGCTCCCGACGGTGCATTCGATGTCATCATCGTGGACAGCACCGATCCCATCGGTGTGGGAGAGGTTCTCTTTACGGATTCGTTTTATGAGAACTGCGCCCGCGTGCTGGGTGAGGATGGCCTGATCGTCAATCAGTGCGGCGTACCGTTCATGCAGGCGGACGAACTGCGCGACACAAGCCTGCGCCGCGCCCGCTTCTTCAGCCACGTATCAGCCTATGTCGCCGCCGTGCCGACCTATGTCGGCGGCTTCATGACGCTGGGGATCGGCAGCAAAAAAGACATCGCCGGATCACAGGATGTCGCCACCATCCGCAAACGTGCAGAACAGGCGGGTCTGACCGGTAAAACGGAGTACTGGACACCGGAAGTTCACGCCGCATCCTTCGCGCTCCCGCCCTATATCTCCCGCTGTCTCCCCTGAGCGGGAATCCGCGAAAAACAGCATCGATACAGCAGGCTCCGGCCCTTCTTTCCGGAGAAGGTGAGGGAGCCTGATTTCGTTTGACTTTGCCAATGACGGCTGCCACATTCGGCAGTGTCGCGGAGGGAGAGACCGGGCCTTCAGAGGTCCGGCGCCGAAGGAGCAACCGCCCCGGAAACTCTCAGGCAAAAGGACCCCGCAGACACCATACTTCTGGAGAGAGGCGCCCTATGCGCCCGCCGACGGGATAGCAATCTCAGGCAAGGGAACAGAAGGGGCGCAGGGTTTAAGCAGGCCGGAGCGCGTCCTTTGATCTTCTGTTCCTTTCTCCACCTTCTCCATACTGTGAGTTCTTGATGAACGGTACCCTCCAGAGGACGCCGCTGTACGACGTGCATGTCGCACAGGGCGCGAAAATGGTTCCCTTCGCCGGCTATGAAATGCCCCTGCAATACGCAGACGGCATCATGGCCGAGCACCAGCACACCCGAACCCATGCCGGACTGTTCGATGTCTCGCATATGGGTCAGGTGCGTGTCCGCCCGCGCAGCGGTGACGTGAGCGTCGCGGCAAAGGCGCTCGAATCCCTCGTGCCCGCCGACATCGTGTCGATAAAGCCCGGCCGCCAGCGCTACGCCCTTTTCACGAATGAAAAAGGCGGAATCCTGGACGATCTGATGGTCTCCTGCATGGGAAACTGGCTGCTCGTCGTGGTGAACGCGGCCTGCAAGACGCAGGACATCGCTCTGATGAAAGAAGGGCTGAACGACACATGCATCGTTGAGTCTATGTCCGGCCGCGCACTCCTGGCGCTCCAGGGACCGGAAGCAGGCCAGGTCATGTCCCGCCTCGCTCCGGAAACGGACGACATGCGCTTTATGGATGCACGCGAGATCGTGCTCGACGGAGCCCGCGTCATCATTTCCCGCTCGGGCTACACCGGAGAGGACGGATTCGAGATCGGTATCGAGGGCCACGACGCCGCCCGGATCGCCCGCCTCCTGCTGGAACAGCCGGAAGTAAAGCCGATCGGCCTCGGCGCCCGGGACAGCCTGCGCCTGGAAGCCGGACTCTGCCTCTACGGCTCCGACCTGGATGAAACCACCACCCCGGTCGAGGGCGCGCTGGAATGGGCGATCCAGAAAAGCCGCAGGGCAGGAGGCAGCCGTGAGGGCGGCTTCCCCGGTGCGGACATCATCCTGCAGCAGTTCGCCTCCGGCGCTCCCCGTCGTCGCGTGGGCCTGAAGGCGGAAGGACGCGCCCCGATCCGGGGAGGCGCCGAACTCTTCGCCTCCGAAGACGGGGAACAGGCCATCGGAACCGTCACATCCGGCGTGTTCGGCCCCACTGTCGGCGCACCGGTCGCCATGGGATATGTGGACACCGCGCATTCGGACCCCGGAACCGTTCTCTTCGCAAATCTGCGCGGACGCCGCGTCCGGGTGACCGTCGCAGAGATGCCTTTCGTTTCTTCCCGCTACAAACGCTGAATTTCAGGAAACAGATCATGACGAAAACGTACTACACTGAAGAACACGAATGGCTCCGCGTCGAGGGCGACGTAGCCACAGTCGGCATCACCCGCCACGCGGCGGAAGAACTGGGTGAGCTGGTTTTCGTGGAGGTTCGTGAAGCCGGAACCCCCGTCAGCAAAGGCGACAGCGCTGCCGTGGTCGAATCCGTCAAGGCAGCCTCCGATGTCTATGCCCCGGCAGACGGAGAGCTGACGGACAATAATCCGGAACTCGACGGAGATCCGTCACTCGTGACGAAAGATCCCGAAGGAGAAGGCTGGCTCTTCCGCATGAAGCTGACGAACCCGTCCCAGATGGACGGTATGATGGATGCCGAAGCTTACAAAACCTTCCTGGCCTGATCTGAACAGACCGCCTGAGAGAGACCTGCCCGCATGAACGCCATGCCGCCTTCCTCCGCCACTTCCCTCCATGCGGGCCTCAGGCCGCCGGCCGCCGCCTTCCTCCGCCGGCATGTCGGCTCCGGCCCGGAAGAAACGGCGGAGATGCTCGCCACTGTCGGTGTGGCCTCAATGGAAGAACTGCTCGCGCAGACCGTTCCGGCCTCCATCCTGAACACCACAACGACACACACCGGAGCCGGAACGTCAGAGGCGGAGGTTCTGGAGGAACTGCGGGCCATCGCCTCGAAAAACCAGGTGATGACCTCCCTGATCGGGCAGGGCTATTACGGCACGATCCTCCCGGGCGTGATCCAGCGGAATATTCTTGAAAACCCGGCATGGTACACGGCCTACACCCCGTATCAGCCGGAAATCAGCCAGGGCCGTCTTGAGGCCCTGCTGAACTACCAGACTCTGGTCTGCGAACTGACAGGCCTCGATATCGCCAACGCCTCGCTGCTTGATGAGGCAACCGCCGCAGCAGAGGCCATGATGCTCGCCCGGCGTTCGGCAAAGAGTAAGGCACAGACATTCTTCGTCGATGCAGACACGCATCCGCAGACCATCGCCGTCCTGAAAACCCGTGCGGAACCCGTGGGCATTACCCTTCAGATCGGTTCACACACGGATTTCGTCGCAGCAGATGCGTTCGGCGCACTGTTCTCCTGGCCGGGCAGCTCGGGCGCACTGAACGACCCGACACAGGCAATCGCAGCCCTGCACGAGGCAGGCGGCATCGCCGTCATCACCGCCGATCCCCTGGCACTGACACTCCTGAAAACACCAGGCGACATGAATGCGGATATCGCCATCGGCACCATGCAGCGCTTCGGCGTGCCCATGGGCTTCGGCGGCCCGCACGCCGCCTATATGGCGGTGAAGGATGCCCTCAAGCGCAGTATGCCCGGCCGCCTCGTGGGCGTGTCCGTGGACAGCGCAGGACGCCCGGCCTACCGCCTCGCGCTCCAGACCCGCGAGCAGCATATCCGCCGTGAAAAAGCGACGTCGAACATCTGCACGGCGCAGGTGCTCCTTGCCGTCATCGCATCAATGTACGCCGTCTGGCACGGTCCGGAGGGCCTGACCGCCATTGCCCGCCGCGTGGCTGGTCTGACCTCACTGCTCGCAGCGGGTCTGCGTGCACGCGGAATCTCTCCGGAATCGGAAAAATTCTTCGATACACTCACGATTTCCCTGCCGGAGGATGAAGCCCGGAGCCTTCACCAGCGCGCGGTAAAGGCCGGGATCAACCTGCGCCACGCGGGAAAGGGCCGGATCGGTCTCAGCCTTGATGAGACATCCACCCCCGAAACCGTCGAGAAAATCCTGAGCTGCCTCGGGACTTCCTCAGCAGGTGAGGCTGAAGTCGTCGCAGGCATCCCGCAGAACCTGGCCCGTACGGGAGAGTTCCTGAAGCAGCCGGTCTTCTCCGCCATCCGCTCGGAAACGGATATGCTGAGATATCTCCGCCGTCTTGCCGATAAGGATCTGGCGCTGGATCGCTCCATGATCCCCCTCGGATCCTGCACGATGAAGCTGAATGCGACCGTGGAGATGATCCCGATCACATGGCCGGAATTCGCGAATATCCATCCCTTCGCCCCGACGGATCAGACGCAGGGCTATCAGGAGCTTTTTGCCGGTCTGGAAAAATGGCTCTGCGGCATCAGCGGATATGAAGCCGTCTCGCTCCAGCCCAATTCAGGTGCCCAGGGAGAATATGCCGGTCTGCTGGCCATCCGCGGCTGGCACCGGGCACAGGGGGAAGGCCACCGCGATATCTGCCTGATCCCGGCCTCCGCACACGGCACCAACCCGGCATCGGCACAGATGGTCGGCATGCGCGTCGTCGTCGTGAAATGCGATGCCAGCGGCAATATCGACATCAATGATCTGAAACTGAAAATCGCAGAACACGAAAAGAACATCGCGGCGATCATGATCACCTACCCCTCGACACACGGCGTGTTCGAGGAAACCGTGCGCGAGACATGCGAACTCGTCCACGCTGCAGGCGGGCAGGTCTATGTCGACGGCGCCAACCTGAACGCTCAGGTCGGCCTCGCAAAACCCGGCGAATATGGCGGCGATGTCAGCCATTTCAACCTGCACAAAACCTTCTGCATCCCGCATGGCGGCGGCGGCCCGGGCATGGGGCCGATCGGGGTGAAGGCGCACCTGGCTCCCTATCTGCCGACGCGCCCGGAAACGGGAGAAGCCGGTGCCGTCTCGGCAGCACCGTCCGGGTCGGCCTCCATCCTGCCGATCTCCTGGGTCTATATCCGCCTCATGGGCGATAAAGGGCTGAGACACGCCACCGAACTCGCCATCCTGAATGCAAACTATATCGTCGCACGCCTTCAGGATGCCTATCCGGTGCTGTATCGCGGGGAGAAGGGCAGGGTGGCGCATGAATGCATCATCGACCTGCGCCCGATCAGGGATGCCTGCGGAATCACGGTGGACGATATCGCCAAACGCCTCGTCGATTTCGGATTTCATGCCCCGACCGTCAGCTTCCCCGTCGCCGGAACGTTCATGATCGAACCGACGGAATCGGAAAGCAAGGCAGAGCTGGACCGCTTCTGCGAGGCCATGCTCGAAATCCGCGCGGAAATCGCCGCCGTTGAAAACGGAGGCGTCCCGGCAGAACAGTCCGCCCTGCGTCACGCACCGCATACGGGCGAAGACCTGGCCGCAGAAACCTGGGACCGCCCCTACAGCCGCGCAACAGGCTGCTTTCCCCCGGGCGTGAAGCCGGAGTCCAAATACTGGCCACCGGTCGGACGCATCGACAATGTCTACGGTGATCGCAATCTGGTCTGTTCCTGCCCCGACATAAGCAGCTACACCTGATACGAAAGCCGGAGAATCCCTGAATGAGTGATTTTGAGTGAGTGATTTTACGGGGGCCGCCGCGGCCATCATCGAAACGGGAAACCGCCTGGCCGCCCGCGGCCTGGCCCCGGCAACAGCCGGAAACTACTCGGTGAGACTGCCGGACGGCTCCGCAGCCATCACGGTCTCCGGCGCGCATAAAGGCATGCTCTCCCCCGATCAGGTCATGCGCGTCTCCGCCGACGGAACCCCGCTCGACGGCAAGAAACCCTCCGCAGAAACCCTGCTGCACTGCCTGATCTACGATCTCGACCCCGAAGCCGGTGCCGTGCTGCACACGCACAGCATCCCCGGCACCGTCCTCAGCCGCGCACTTGCGGGGCAGGACACAATCGTTCTGGAAGGCTATGAAGTTCTCAAGGCTTTTCCGGGAATTGACACGCATGAGGTCCGCGTGGACATGCCCCTTGTCGATAACAGCCAGGATATGCCTGCCCTGGCCGCTGAGCTGCGGAGCATCCTGGGCAGACAGAAAAAGCTGCTCCCCGCCTTCTATATTCGCGGCCACGGCCTCTACGCTTGGGGAAAAACCATGCAGAATGCTGAATATGCGGTGGAAGCCTGCGAATTCCTGCTTGCCTGCGCTTGGGAGGAAATGAAGCTGAACGGAGTCAGGAGATGAAACTCAACGGAGTTGCAACACGCTCGCTCTGGTTCGAGGAGGACGGACGCAGCATCGGCATTTTCGACCAGCGCAGACTGCCCTGGGCCGTCGAGAAAATACGGATATCCACAGCAGAACAGGCCCGTAACGCCATCGCGGAAATGGCAACACGCGGCGCCCCGCTGATCGGCGCCGCAGGAGCCTGCGGTCTGGCCATGGCCCTGACGGATGACAGCTCCGACATCTCGCTGGATTCAGCATGGGAACTGCTTGTCAATGCCCGCCCGACAGCCGTCAACCTGCGCTGGGCACTCGAGCGCGTCAGAACACTCGTCGCACCGCTCCCGCCCTCGGAACGTGCGGTAACAGCCTGGAAAGAGGCCAGGGACATCTGCGACGAGGATGCCGCCATGAACCACGCGATCGGCGTGGCGGGCCTGGAACTGATCCGCAAGATTGCCGAACGGAAAAACGGAAATCCCGTCAATATTCTCACACACTGTAATGCAGGCTGGCTCGCCACCATCGACTGGGGCACGGCAACAGCCCCGATCTATATGGCGCATGATGCAGGAATCCCGGTGCATGTCTGGGTCGATGAAACCCGCCCCCGCAACCAGGGCGCCCTGACAGCTTTCGAACTGGGCGGACACGGCGTTCCGAACAGCTATATCGCCGATAATGCAGGCGGCCTGTTCATGCAGCAGGGCCAGGTGGACATGGTCATCGTCGGCACGGACCGCGTCACGGCCAACGGAGACGTCTGCAACAAGATCGGAACCTGCCTCAAGGCTCTCGCGGCAAAGGCCGCAGATATCCCGTTCTATGTCGCGCTTCCGTCCAGCACATACGACGTACAGACGCCGGACGGTGCCGCAGTCCCCATTGAGGAACGCACCCAGGACGAGGTCCGATTCCTTACCGGACCGGATGAAAACGGCGTGATGCGCCGTATCGCCCTTACGACATCACCGGCCAGAAACCCGGCCTTCGACATCACCCCCGCAGATCTCGTCACAGCCTATATCACGGACAAAGGCGTCCTGAACGGCCCCCGGGAACTGCACGAGGCACTGAGCGCCTGAACCCGGCCCGGACAGCCGGACCTGCCGTGTAAACAGGTCCGGAAAAACCGGTCTCAGCCGACGGCGCTGAGCTCACCCAGCGTGACAGACACCGCAAAAACCGTCGCGGCAATCCGTACGGCAGTCTGAACCTGCTCGGATGTCAGACCGGCCTCACGCACCACTTTCTCGTGGCTTCTGACGCACATCTCACAGCCGTTGATGGCCGAAACCGCCAGACTCCACAGCTCGAAATCCGCCTTCTCAACACCCGGACGCGCAATCACGCTCATACGCAGCTTCGCAGGCATCTGTGCGTAATCACCGCCCGCCATATGCGTAAAGCGGTAATAGATATTGTTCATCGACATGATCGCCGCAGCCGAACGCGCCGCAGACAGCGCCTCAGCCGAAAGCTTCGGGCCGAACTCCGCCTCGATCGCCCGGATCACATCCGGATTGCGCGATGCAATGGCAACAGCCACGAACGTACCCGCAAGCTGCTGCTCCGACAGAGAGATATCCGTCGCAAGAGAGCCGAGGTTCAGCCGCAGATCCTTCGCATGATCGGGGATGCGGTCCTTGAGGGATTCAACAGACATAACAGTATTCTCCTCCGGACAGTCCGGAATAAAAAAGGTCCGGTCACCGGGCGGCGACCGGACCTGTTTCAGGTCTCTCTTTCGAAAGAAATCAGACCTTGAGGAACTCGTCGCCCTTGTTCCAGTTGCACGGGCACAGCTCATCGCTCTGCAGACCGTCCAGAATACGCAGGATTTCCTGCGGATTACGACCGACCGACAGATCGTTGACAGACACGTGGCGGATGACGCCGGTGTTATCGACAACAAAGGTCGCACGCAGATCAACGCCCGGTCCCGGAGCGATGATGCCCAGCGCATTGCTCAGCTCGCGCTTGATGTCAGCCAGCATCGGGATCTCAAGGGACTTCAGATCCTCATGGTGCAGACGCCAGTTCAGATGAACGAACTCGCTGTCGATGGACGCGCCGTAAAGAACGGTGTCACGATCGGCAAACTCCTTCGCCAGCTTGCCGAACGCAACGATTTCCGTCGGGCAGACAAAGGTGAAGTCCTTCGGCCAGAAGAAGAAAACCTTCCACTTGCCGGCATCGGTCTGATCCGTGATCTGCGTGAAATTACCCTTCAGGCCGTCCGGACCGCCGGGAACGGCAGCCAGATCAAAAGCAGGGAATTTATCGCCAACTGTCAGCATGGCTCTTTTCCTTCATCAGATGTTTCGGGCGAGACGATGTCGCCGCCTCCGGAAACGTATATGAGCCTGGCAGCACGATCATGCCAATGAATAATTTACTTTCTTACTATTGAATAAATCGATTAGATCACCGGCCATGATCGCCCTCCCGTCACCCCAGCAGCTGCGCTATCTGACGGCACTTGCGGAACTGCGCCATTTCGGCAGAGCGGCAGAACTCTGCGCCGTCACGCAGTCCACATTGTCCGCCGGAATCCTCGCCCTCGAACGACAGCTCGATGCCCGGCTGCTCGATCGCGCAGCCGGACGCCGCGTGGTGTTCACACCGCTCGGGGACGAGGTCGTCCGCCGCGGCCGAGCCGTGCTGGATGCGCTGGAATCGGTCCAGGGACTGGTCCAGGCTGCCCGCGAACCGCTGACAGGACCCGTCAGACTCGGCGTGATTCCGACCATAGGTCCGTTCCTCCTGCACCGCCTGCTGCCCGTCATCCGGGAGCGCTTCCCGCAGATCCGCCCCGAGGTGACAGAGGACATGACCGAGCGGCTGCTCGAAAAACTGCACAGCGGCCGCCTCGACGTGCTCATCCTCGCCATGCCCTGCTCATGCGACAGCCTTGAAACGGTCCCGCTGTGGCGCGACGAACTGCTGCTGACCGTCCCTGAATCACATGACCTCACGGAATTTTCCCGCGTCCCCGCAGAAAAGATCACCCCGGACACGATGATCCTCCCCGAAGACGGACACTGCCTGCGCGATCAGGTGCTGGATATCTGCCGGGAACGCAGCCGCACGGATGCGGACGCCGCCCTGCATTCCGTCTCCTCCCTGCATTCCCTCGTGCGCATGATCGGGCAGGGAATGGGGGCAGGCTTCGTGCCGAGGATTGCCGTGGACGCCGGGATTCTCGACGAAGAACCCGTCGTCGTGCGCCCTGTGGCAGGAGGCCCCGTATGGCGGACCATCAGCCTCGGCTGGCGTGCCCGTTCACCACGCGCCGAGGACTTCCGGGCTCTGGCCGCGGCATTCTCCGCTCTTGCACCTGCGGAAAACCGGGCAGGGGAGAGCGGGGAAGACGAAGTTTCCTGCACCATAACTCACGCAGACCCTTGACTTTCCGCACCTGTCTGCGTAACTCGCACCATCTTTTCCCGGTTTCCAGGCCGGCGTCAGTTCTGTTGGGACAAGAGTCATGAAAATCAGAAACAGCCTCAAATCCGCCAAGGTGCGCGATAAAGACTGCCGCGTCGTTCGCCGCCGTGGCCGCGTCTACGTGATCAACAAAAAGAACCCGCGCATGAAAGCCCGCCAGGGCTGAGTGCTCCGGCGGCAGCCTGTGCTGCCGCTGCAGTTCGGAAACCCGCCATATCACCTTCCGGGGTGGTCTGGCGGGTTTTTTCATGCTGATCTTCCGACACGCATCCGATCCGAAGGAAACCTCTCATGACCACAGAACTCTCCGTCGTGGCTGTCGTGGACGTAAAAGCAGACAAGGCAGACAAGGCCGCGGAAATCATCCGGGCCTGCGTTATCGAAACCCGCAAGGAGCCGGGCTGCCTGAGCTACACCATCAGCAGGGACAGGGAGCGCAGCTCCCGCTTCATCTTCACGGAACGCTGGGCAGGGAACGATGCGTTCGAGGCGCATGTGAACACCCCTCACTTCCTCGCAATGGCAGAAGGCCTGACGCCCGATCTTGAGGCTCCGCTGGCTGTATACAAGCTCGATACGTTCATCTGAACGGAGCCGCCACCGATGAAATATCTCCGCCTGCTGATCGCCGCCCCGATCCTCGCCACATCGGCAATCACCACGCCGGTCCTCGCCGGGCCACCATCACCGGCGGCATCAGCAGTACGGACACCGTCGCCCCGGAGTGCGGAAGACACCAGACTCACAACGGAAAAGGCAAAGCTCGCAGCAAAGCTGGCCAGCGCAAAGAACCGCTCCGAGGCCCAGCCGATAGAGGACGAGCTTGAAACCCTGCGCAGTTCCACGCTCAAACCCGCCACCCGGCTTCTGATGCGCCGGGCACAGAGAAATCTCACGGGAGAAAAAACCGCAGACGCCGTCGCGGATCTGGGAGATGCCATCGCTCTTCAGAAGAACGAGGAAGTCCTGTGGCGCCTGCGGGCCAGGGCGCGTCTCGCCGCCGGAGATGCCCCCGGCGCCATCACCGATCTGGGGGAGGCCCTGCGCCTGGACAGTGACGACGCGGAAAGCTGGTCAGCACTCTCGCTGGCGGAAGAGGCACAGAATGATCCGACGGCCGCGCTCAAAGCCTGGCAGCACGTGCTGACGCTCAATCCGAACGCCGCCGACGGACTCAAACGCCTTGAGAAACTGCATCTCAAGGCGTTCGGACGACCGACCTGACAGCCTCAGCTGTTCTCGCCCGCCGTGTTGCGTGAAGCCTCGAACAGGAACCACGTCCTGCGCTCGGCCTGATCGATCCACTCCTCAAGAAGGCTGGTCGTGGCAACATCGCGCCCATCGGACGTCACCCCGTGCGTCACACGCATCGCTGCAGCAAGCTGCCGGTTATCCTCCGCCAGCTCCGCCAGCATGTCCTGCGGCGTGACATATTCGGCATCGTTGTCACGAATGCGCTGAAGACGGGACACCTCACCGATCGAATGCAGGCTGATCCCGCCGATCTTGCGCGCCCGCTCGGCCATCGGATCAGTAATGGCGAAAAGCTCCGCACTCTGCTCGTCAAGAAGCAGATGGTAGTCACGGAAATGACGACCGCTCATATGCCAGTGAAAATTCTTCGTCTTGAGATAAAGCGCAAAGACATCCGCAAGCAGAACACGCAGCGCTGCCGATACCTCATGGACGGCGTCCTTATGGAGATCCGTCGGCGTGCCGAGATGCTCGTGAATCCGGGCTTCCTTGGCAGAGGCTGATTTAGAAGATGTGCTCTTGGCCATAAGTCTTAAGCTCCTCATGTCAGCAGACGGACATCCGTCCGGCTGTCTGTAAAATGGAACGAAATCTTCCGAAGATCACTAACGGAAACGGAGTTGCGGGGTTCCGGTCCGGAAAAAGACTGCCAGACCCCTCAGAATTGCAAGGCCTCACCTCCGCGCAGCACACGCTCCGCCGCAGGACTGAGTCCGCCCGCCTCGTCATGCAGCACAAGACCCGCATGCAGCCGCACTCCGCCCCTGCCACCGGCCCGCGCGCGCACGAGGATAATACGCGCTTCCCGCCCGGACCCGGGCCAGAGCGGAAAAATACACGCACTGCCCAGCCGATGCTCGGCACACGCCGCCAGAGCCTCGCCAAGCCGGGCAGGGGGAAGGGCAAGCGTGAGCGTGCCCCGCTCGCGCACAAGCCGCGACAGCGCGGCAACCCAGCCCGAAACCGTATCCGGAGGCGCACGCCGCGCCAGATCGCGCCGGGGTACCTCCGAAGCCGTCCCCTCCCAGGGATGCCAGGGAGGATTGGCAAAGGCATGATGCCACAAAGGCTCCGACAGAAGCGGGCTGTCCGGCCGCAGAAGATCATCCTGCACGATTCTGAGCCCCGCCGTGTTCAGCCCCGCCGTTGCCGCATCCCGGATATTCCGCTCCGCCAGCGCCGCCGTTGCCGCATCCGCCTCGACCCCCGTTCCGTGCAGGTCAGAAATTCGCGAGGCGAGACACAAAAGCCCCGCACCGGCCCCGCACCCCGCCTCAAGCACACGCTCACCACGCCGCGCCGGAACGGCGGCAGCCATGAAAACCGGCTCAAATCCGGTGCGATTGCCCTGGCGGAACTGGGTATAGGGAATGCGCCCGTCCAGCAGCGTGCCGGAGGTCATCTCCTCTCCTGCAGACGCCCCGATCACGGAATCCGGGGACGCAGACAAAGGAGAGGCGGGTTGACCACTGTCAGCCGCACTATCATATGAAACACTCACAGGCTGTTCCTGCCGCGGGAGAACGTCTTTTGGGTGTCACGGTTAACCTGCCGGAAAAAGAAAGCGCTGCCTCCGCAGCCGTTCCGGACGCAGAGGCTGCGCTGGCCGCGCTGGCTGATTGTCTCGCAGATGACATGCTGGCCTGTAATAACGAAATCATCGCACGGATGCAGAGCAATGTGCCGCTGATTCCGCAGCTCGCGGCGCATCTGGTCGCGGCAGGCGGCAAACGCCTCCGCCCGCTGCTGGTCTTCGCCGCCGCGCGCGTCGCAGGATATCAGCCCGGTCCCCAAGCCATGCGTCATGTCGGTGTGGCAGCCTGTGTGGAGTTTATTCACACAGCGACTCTGCTGCATGACGATGTCGTGGACAATAGCCTCCTCAGGCGCGGCAGAGCCAGTGCAAACGCCGTGTTCGGCAACAAGGCTTCGGTGCTCGTGGGCGATTTTCTCTTCGCCCGCAGCTTCCAGATCCTGACCGCAGACGGCAGCCTGCCCGTCATGGCCATCCTGTCCGCCGCCTCCGCCACACTGGCGGAAGGCGAGGTCATGCAGATGACCACGCAGAATGATCTCAGCACGCAGATCGACAGCTATCTCAAGGTCATCTACGGCAAGACCGCAGCCCTGTTCGCCGCCGCCTGCGAATGCGGCGCCGTCATCGCCGGGGCCGACCCCGCCCTGCGTGAGGCATTGCGGGAATACGGCGCAAATCTCGGCATGGCCTTCCAGATCGTGGACGATGCGCTGGACTACTCCGCCAGCCAGAGCGAACTGGGAAAAACCGTCGGTGATGACTTCAGGGAAGGCAAGATGACCCTCCCGGTAATCATCGCCCATAGCGAAGGCACGGAAGAAGAGCGCGCCTTCTGGCTCCGCACCATCGAAGACTGCGAGTCCCAGACGGACGAGGATCTCGACCGCGCCCTCTCCCTGATCGCCCGCACGGACGCGATCAGCAGAACGCTCGGCAAGGCCGCGGAATTCGCGGCCAAAGCCTGTAAGGCGCTCGAAACCGTGCCGGACTCGCCGCTGCGGACACTGCTGATGAACGTCGCGCTCTCGGCGGAACGCCGCCACCGCTGAAGCCCGTCTCATATCCCTGTGACGCGCCCGCTCCTGAACTAGGACGCACGCTGCCTCGTTGCACACAGGGAGGTGTCTGCTCTACAGATCATCTCGCAGTGATGTGATACCAGACGAAGGAATGCCCGCAATGGCCTATCAGTCGACAAATCCATACACCGGCGAAGTCCTCAAAACCTTCCCGAACACGACAGACGCGGAACTCGAGCAGGCCATCACAAAGGCGCACGAGGCGTTCCTTTCATGGCGCGAGACGGATTTCGCCACCCGCAGCGGCATCCTCGCCAAAGCCGCCTCGATTCTGCGTGCGGAAACCGATGATTTCGCAAAAATCATGACGACGGAAATGGGCAAGACCCTGGCCGAAGCCCGCGCCGAGGTCGAACTCTCCGCCCAGATCCTCGACTACTACGTGACATTCGCGGAAGAACTTCTGAAGCCGACAGATCTGGACGTGAAAGATCCGCAGACCGGCAAGGCCAGAATCTACCACGAGCCGCTCGGCGTCCTGCTGGCTATCGAGCCCTGGAACTTCCCGCTCTACCAGGTGATCCGCATCCTGGCCCCGCAGATTTCCGCCGGAAACACGCTGCTGCTCAAGCACGCCTCCAACCTGCCGCAGAGTGCTGCAAAGGCAGAAGACCTGCTGCGCCGCGCCGGTCTGCCCGATGGCTGCTTCACCAATCTCTACCCCACCCACGCACAGATCGAGCGGATCATCAGTGACCCGCGCGTCCACGGCGTGGCCCTGACCGGCTCGGAAGGCGCAGGCGCAAAAGTCGCCGCCCAGGCAGGTAAGGCTCTGAAAAAGACCATCATGGAACTCGGCGGTGCAGACGCCTTCGTGGTCCTAGATGACGCGGATATCGAGAAAACTGCAAAATGGGCCGTCTTCGGACGCCACTGGAACGCAGGCCAGGTCTGCGTTTCGGCCAAGCGTCTGATCGTCGCAGACAAGGTCTATGACCGCTTCATGGATCTCTACATGGCCGGTGTCGCAAAACTCCGCGCCGGAGATCCGATGGACGAGAGCACCACGCTCGCACCGCTCTCCTCCCAGGGTGCTGTGGACGATCTGAAGAAACAGCTCGCCGAAGCTGTCTCTCACGGAGCAAAAGCTGTCGAGGCCGGAATCAGTCTGCCGAACCAGGGCGCCTTCTTCCAGCCGACCATCCTCACCGATATCGACAGCGAGAATCCGGCCCGTCACTTCGAATTCTTCGGCCCGGTCTCCATGGTGTTCCGCGCAAAGGACGAAAAGGACGCCATCCGCATCGCCAACGACACCCCCTATGGTCTCGGCGGTTCGGTCTTTACGCAGAATGAGGAGCGCGGCGTGGCCGTCGCCCGCCAGATCGAGACCGGAATGGTCTTCATCAACCATCCGACGATGGTCAAGGCAGACCTGCCGTTCGGCGGTGTCCGTCGCTCCGGATTCGGACGCGAACTCGTCGATCTGGGAATCAAGGAATTCGTCAACCACAAGCTGGTCGACGTGGTCGATATCGACGCCCCGTTCTGATTCCCCCCGCAACCGGGCCGGATCTCACATCCGGCCCGGCCTTTTTCCCGGATCTTTTTCTCAGGCCTCTTTCCGCAGAAGGACGAAAAACATGCTGCGCTCCACACTCGCCCTCGCTGCCGCGGTCCTGGCCCTCTCGGCCTGCTCAGGACCGGAAAAGAAACTGACGAAAAAAGAACAGTGGGAGCAGATGGGCTACCGGGAAAACCTGAAATCGGTACAGCCGAATCGATAGGATTCGCCAGGTCCGTACGGGATGAGGTAGTTTCCGGCCTCTGATCAGAAACCGGTTGAACCCGTCGTGCTCCTTTTCATGGGCCTCGTCGCCCTCGTCCTGCTCGTTGCCGTCAATATCCTCATCTCCCTGTCGGAAATCTCGTTCGCCGCAGCACGGGATGTCCGTCTCCGGGCGCGCGCGGACGCAGGTGACGAACGCGCGACATCCTTCCTTAATCTGAGAAAAAACACAGGTCAGGTCATGACCGTGCTCCAGATCTGCCTCAACGCCGTCGGCGTGATGGGCGGTATCATCAGCTCGGAAATGCTGACCCCGCCCCTGACCGTAATCTATGCCGGATGGGGGCTGATCCCGGCCTCCGCCTCAAGCCTCGCCTCGGCAACAGGCTTCGTGATCGTCACAGGCATGTTCGTCATCTTTGCCGACCTGCTGCCCAAACGCATCGCCATGAACGCCCCGGACCGGATTGCCCTCTCGGTCGGCTGGTTCCCCGCAGGCGCACTCCGGGTGCTCTATCCCCTCGTGGTCGTCTTTTCCCGCATCGCAGACGCCCTGCTGCGCCTCCTGAAAATCCCCGCCGCCTCAGCCGTGGAGCCGGTCACGCCCGAAGACCTCCGCGCCATCCTCGCCGCAGGCACCGCATCCGGTGTGCTCCTGGAACAGGAACACCAGATGATCCACAACGTCCTGGGCCTCCAGGACCGCTCCGTCACCTCCGCCATGACCCCGCGTGACGAGATCGTCTTCCTCGACGTGCAGGACACACCGGAAGAACAGCGCGACAAGGTCCGCGTGCGGCCCTACTCACGCTACCCGCTCTGCGATGGCGGCCTCGATCACGTCATCGGCTCCATCCGCGCGGAAGACGTTCTCGTCACGGTGGTGGACGACCACGGCGTCCCGCCATCCTCCCAGAACGTCCGCGCCTCCATCCTCAGACTCCGCCGGGACGTCCTCTCCGTCCCCGAAACCCTGAACCTGTGGGACACCCTGGCCCAGTTCGACACGCAGGGCGCAGGCTTCGCACTCGTCGTCAGCGAATACGGCCTGGTGGTCGGGCTGATCACCTTCAAGGACATTCTCGGCGCCCTGATGGACGGCCTCGCCAACCCCTTCGAGGAACAGGCCATCGTCCGCCGCGATACACATTCCTGGCTCGTGGACGGCGCCGCCCCGATCGGAGACGTCATCCGCGAACTCGGCGTAGCCGATCTCCCCGAAAGCCAGAATTTCGATACAATCGGAGGCTTCGTCCTGCACCGCCTCCGCCGGATGGCGCGTAAGGCAGACCGCATCGACGAAGCCGGTTTCCGCTTCGAAGTCGTGGATGTGGAGGGATTTCGCATCAACCAGCTTCTGGTAACGCGACGGGAAAAACCCGAAAACTGATTCCCGGGCTGGACTTTCCACGGAGCAGGCTTTCATTCTGAGGCATCATCGAAATCCGGAGTCCAGTTCCTGATGCCGCTTCCCGTCCGCGCCTCATCCGCACGTCTCACCCTGCTCACAGCCCTCCTCCTGTCCTGCACCCTCACATCCGCACACGCCGCACAAGACCAGACCACACAGGGTCCGGTCACACAGGACATGGTGCAGACCGGAAGCGACATTCCGAAAAAAGTGACATTCCCGGACCAGGGAAAGGACTACATCCGCAAGGAAGTCATGATCCCGATGCGGGACGGCGTGAAACTCTTCACCGTCATCGTGATCCCCAAAGGCGCGAAAAACGCCCCGATCCTCCTCACACGCACGCCCTATAACGCGGGACAGCGCCTCAACCGCATCCATGCCGCCCCCACCATGCGCGCCCTCCTGCCACAGGGCGACGACGTCTTCGTGGAAAGCGGCTATATCCGCGTGTTCCAGGATATCCGCGGCAAATACGGCTCCGAAGGCGACTACGTCATGACCCGCCCGCCGCGCGGCCCGCTCAACCCGACAGAAACGGACGAGACGACAGACGCCTGGGACACCATCGACTGGCTCGTGAAAAACACCCCGCAATCCAACGGACGCGTCGGGATGACCGGATCCTCCTATGAAGGCTTCACCGTCGTCATGGCCCTGCTGGACCCGCACCCGGCCCTTAAGGTCGCCGCCCCGGAAAGCCCGATGGTCGACGGATGGATGGGAGATGACTGGTTCCACTACGGCGCCTTCCGCCAGAGCAGCCTCGACTACTTCACAGACCAGATGACCGTGCGCGGAGAAGGCAACCCCATCCCCCGCATCAGCGCCGATGACTACACGAACTTCCTCCAGGCCGGCTCAGCCGGAGCCTTCGCCACAGCCGCAGGCCTCGACCAGTTCCCGTTCTGGCAGCGCATGCACGCGCACCCGGCCTATGACGCCTTCTGGAGCGGACAGGCCCTCGACAAACTGATCGCGCAGAAAAAACCCGCCGTGCCCATGCTCTGGGAGCAGGGACTGTGGGATCAGGAGGATATGTGGGGCGCCATCCACGCCTGGCGCGCAATCAAAAACGCCGGAGACACCACACCCAACACACTCGTCATGGGACCGTGGAGACACAGCGGCGTCAACTATAACGGCTCCGAACTCGGAAACCTGAAATTCGAAGGCGATACAGCCCGGCAGTATCGGGAAACCGTATTCCGCCCCTTCTTTAACGCCTATCTCAAGCCCGGCTCCCCGATGGTGCACCTGCCGGACGCCATCATCTACAACACCGGCACGCAGAAATGGGACAGATTCCCGAAATGGCCCGCCGCCACAGCCCTCACACCGCTGTACATGTCGGAAAATAACGGCCTGTCCTTCTCACACGCCGGAAATGACAGCGCCGCCTCCTATGTCTCGGACCCGGCACACCCGGTCCCGTTCCTGCACAGACCCTATGCCTTCTCAGACTCAGCCCGCTGGAAACCCTGGCTGACCGAAGACCAGAGAGAGGCGGAATCCCGCCCCGATGTCCTGACCTGGGAAACCCCGGTGCTCGATCACCCCGTCGCCGTAAGCGGCGTCCCGGTCGCGCAGCTCTACGCCGCCACGACAGGCACGGACTCAGACTGGGTCGTCAAGCTGATCGACGTCGCACCGCCGACAACGGCAGACACCCCGGCCGCAGGCGGATACGAACTTCCGATCTCCATGGACATCTTCCGCGGCCGCTACAGAAAAAGCTTCAAAAAACCCGAGCCCGCAGAACCGGGAAAGACGGAACTCTACCGCTTCGATCTCCCGCCGGTGAACCACGTCTTCCAGCCCGGACACCGCATCATGGTCCAGGTGCAGTCAAGCTGGTTCCCGCTCTATGACCGCAACCCGCAGAAATACGTGCCCAATATCTTCGATGCGAAGAAAACGGACTTCATTGCCGCCACGCAGACCGTGCACCAGGGCGGAAACACCGCCAGCGCCGTTCTGCTGCCGGTCGTGACGCAGGGAGAGAAATGATCATGGAAAAAGCTGTCCTGGGAGGCGGATGCTTCTGGTGCGTGGAAGCCGTCCTCAAAGATCTCGCGGGCGTGCACTCCGTAAAACCCGGCTATGCCGGAGGCCATGCAGATGCGCCCACCTATGAGCAGGTCTGCACGAAAACAACCGGGCACGCGGAGGTGGTGGACATCACCTTCGATCCCGAAATTCTGTCTTTTGCCGATCTGCTGAGAATCTTTTTCGTCACGCACGACCCGACCACACAGGACCGGCAGGGAAATGACGTCGGCCCGCAATACCGCTCGGTCATCTTCTGCGAAAACGAAGCGCAGATGGAAACCGCACGCGCCGTAAAAGCGGAGATCGAGGCGGAAAAAATATGGGATGCCTCGATCGTCACGCAGATCGAACCCGCAGCACATATCTGGCCCGCAGAGGCCTATCACGAGGACTATTTTGCCAGGAATCCGGCACAGCCCTACTGCGCCGCCGTCATCGCCCCCAAAGTCGCCAAAATGCGCAGGCATTTTTCCGAGCGACTGAAAAAAGGAGCGGAGACATAATGTCCATCCACGGCAACAAGGTCTTCCGGGCCCTGACAAAATACCAGCTCGCGGCAGATATCGAAGACTGGGGCTGGGAGATCGGAGACTACACCTACGGCAGGCCGCTCGTCCTGGAGCCGCAGCTCGCAAAACTGAAGATCGGCCGCTTCTGCTCCATCGGACCTGATGTCACCTTCATCCTGGGCAACCACAGGACAGACACCGTCACGACCTATCCCTTCGCGGAACTGAAAGACTTCTGGGACGCACCGGAAGATCTCGAAACCGACCACTCCAGCAAGGGCGATATCGTCGTGGGCAACGATGTCTGGTTCGGAGCCGGCAGCACCATCCTCTCAGGTGCCGTCATCGGAACCGGCGCGGTCATCGGTGCAGGCGCAATGATCCGCGGAGACATCCCGCCCTACGCCATCGTCGCGGGAAACCCCTGCCGCGTGATCCGCAAACGCTTCTCAGATGATCTGATCACCCGCCTCCTGGCAACGTCCTGGTGGGACTGGGACCGCGACAGGATCAGGGACAGCCTCTCCCTGCTGATGAGCGGCGATATCGAAGCCTTCCTCAGAAAGGCAGAATCATTCAGCGCGACGGACCATGCCCGTAAATCTCCCGCCAGTTAAAAACAGGGGAGGGATCAAGGTCGGAAACACCGTCATCCAGATGCAGAGAAGAAGGCGGAATGATCAGCCGCTGCTCAGCCCGTTTCATATTCTCATAATGATAATTCGCACCGTCCCGCTCCAGCCCGGCACGATCCTTCTCAAGCCGGCGCCGCATCTGCGCAAGGTCCCGCATCGGATAATGCCGCAGACAGAACGGCTCAGGCCATGGCGTGCCCTCAGGCGGATTGTGATTGAACACGCGGATATTGGTCGCCGATGCCCGCCACGCCCGGATGCGCGGCGCACAGTCCGGAAACAGCGCATAATGCCGGACACGCTTTACCGGGTCGGAAACAGCAGGATCATCCGCCGAGGTGAACCAGAAATTGAAATTATGAAACCGCACCCAGCTGTGTTCTGATTCCAGAACCTCCTCCACAAAGGAGGTATAAGGCCGGGACCGGTCCGGACCCTCAGGAATCTCATCCTGATCCGGCCACGTCACCCAGTCGAAAGACGCAACATGGCTGCGGAGCAGGTTTTCAGACATGGCCTGATACAGACCATAGAAATCAACCTCACGCGGAATGAACCGCCGCTCCCGGAAATACCTGTTATAACGATCAAGAACCTGCGGCGTCGTATCATCGGACCCGTGGTCCCAGACCACGATCTCATGACCGCTTTCCAGCAGCGCCTCTATGCTGTTCGCGAGAATATCCCCGTCATTATAACACAGAAGAACCCCCAGAAGCCGGGGCTTTCTCCTGCGAAAAAGACGTGACAGCAGCCGCACGGAAACAGAACCTAGCGGCAGACGCGCCGCGTGCCGTCAGAGGCGATATAGGTCACGGTCGAAGGATCAAAACACGCATTCGCCGTGCAGCTGTTGCCCGTACTGAGTGGCTGCGGATAATTCGTGGCAGATATCGCATTCGCCTCACGCGCAGCCGTACCGCACAGCGGCGTATCAGCCGGGGCCGACGGATCATTGACCAGCGTCACACCCGCAGGAGGCGGGGTCTCGGCAACGGTGCCCGGCGGGAAATCCTGCGGAGGAATGCGCGCCGCCTGCGCACGGGCCTGGTCCTGAGCCTGTGCGGCAGGAGCCTCAGCCGGCGCGTCTTCGGAACAGGCAGAAAGAAAGCAGCCGGCCGCAAGAGCCAGAGCCGGGAAAAACGAGCGCCGAAAAATCATGACGGAAGCTCCGGACATATTCCCGGACGGCCCGGGATCAGGCTGAAAAGGCTGAAAGAAAAAACGGCCTGCCGCAGAACGACAGGCCATCCGGTCTCAGGCGTTGCCGACAGTCTGCGGGAAACCGGCTTCCTGGCTGCGGCGGGCCTGCCACAGAGCCACAAAATCAATCGGCTGCAGAACAACCGGCGGGAAACCGCCATCGCGCGTCACGTCACCCAGAATATTGCGGGCATACGGGAAGATCAGACGCGGAACCTCAATCAGCAGCAGAGGCTCAACCAGCTCGGTCTGCGTTCCCGTCAGCGTCACGACCGCAGCATAGGTCAGCTCGGCAATGAACACCTTGCGACCGGCCGGACCGCCCTCGCTCTGCGGAGCCTCGTCAGCCTCTGCACGGATCGTCAGAGCAACCTCAAAAACCGGCTGACCTTCCTGAACTGGCGTGGCCTGCACGTCGATATTGACGGAAATCTGCGGGGGTGCCGTAAGAGTCGGGAAAATCGCAGCGCCGGCCGGAACCTCAAATGACAGATCCTTCGTATACTGAAGGTTGATCATCAGCGGCAGGGCAGGCGGTGCCGGAGTGTCGGGGGCAGGGGTGCCAGATGCGCTCATATCAGACAGATATCCTGAAAATAAGAAAACAGAAATTCCACCACAGGCGGTAGCATGGCCGGACGAAGACGCCAAGCACGCCTGCTCATCGCCGGGAAGGGTTAAAGAACCGCCAGGAACCGTTCTCCATACCCTCACCGGTCAGGGAAAGAAGAAAGGCCCAGTGAGATACCACCAGCGTCTCGCCATCCGCAGCCTCATCCGCACCCGCCTCAGCGCAGAACGCCCTGGCCCGCCGCTCGGTCTCACGCACCGGCTCGACACCCTCGGTCCACCAGTTCTCATCCAGACCGGAAAAATCCAGATCGGGCCAGCGCCCCTCAAGCTCCGAACGGGGAGAACCGATATCACACGAATAAAGCGCCCGCTCCCGGACCAGAGGCTGAATTCGCGGCGTCAGGCCCAGCTCCCGCGCCAGAGGCTGCGCGGTCTCGATCGCCCTGTGATAGGGAGACACAAGAATCCGGCCGATCCGATGCCCGGCCAGCACCGCAGGAAGCGCCGCGGCCTGAGACCGCCCCCGCGCCGAAAGAGGCGGGTCCGCAATCCCCGGATCACGACCCGTCAGGGTATAGAGACGGTTGAATTCGCTTTCGCAATGACGCAGCACAATCATCCAGTACACATAGGAAATAAGCCGCACAGGGAGCAAGTTCTCCGCCGTCAGGACAGCTCCGGCATTGTGCAGCACGCCCGCAGACCTTATGTTTTGCACAGGGGCAGGCAACCGTCAGGCCCCTTCGTGCGATTCTGGAGAGCGTCTGGTTCTTGATCCGGTCTGACCGGACCAGCGGGAAGATCTGAGATGAATGTAACCGGCGGACATTTTCCGTTTGATCTGATTTTTTTTGCTCTGGTCGCGGTGTTCCTCGTCCTGCGTCTGCGCAGCGTGCTGGGGAAGAAAGCCGGACTGCAGCCAGGGCCGGTCGCGCCTCCGCAGGCTCCGCAGCCTTCCCGGGGGGCTGCCGTCGTCGGTGGACAGAAACCCGCATCAGACGTCTCCACGAACATCCCGGCGCCCGCAACCCGCGTGGGACAGGAGCTAGGAACGCTCAGAAGCCTGGATCAGAGCTTCACGCCCGAGCAGTTCCTCAGCGGCGCTGAAGGTGCCTTCCGTCAGATCGTGACGGCCTTTGCCGCAGGCAACAGACCCGTCCTCCAGGAACGCCTGACCCCGGCCGCCTTTGCCGCCTTCGAGTCAGCCATCATCACACGCGAACAGGCAGGCGAGACGCAGAAAAGCGAAATCCGCAGCGTCCAGTCCATGGCGATCGAGGACGTCCGGAAAACGGACCTCGCAGCAGGAACCGGAGTGGCCATCGACGTGCGGATCGTCTCGGATCAGATCAGCCTCACGCTCGATTCCTCACAGCAGCCGGTCGCCGGAACGGATGCCGTCACGGAATTCTCCGATCTGTGGACCTTCGAGCGCCTCTATTCCGGAAGCACCGGCGGAAGCTGGCGCCTCGCAGCAGCCCGCAGCGCCTGAACGGAAAGCCTTTTTCCGAACCGACCATATCCCCGTGATGACACAGAGCAGCCGCCCGCAACGCTTCCGCGCCGGGCGACACCGGATCGTGCAGGGAGACAGCCTGCAGATCCTGCGCCGCATGCACTCAGGCACGATCGACGTGGTCATCACGTCACCGCCCTACAATATCGGCCTCGCCTATGAGAGCTACCAGGACAGCCTGACAGAAGACGGATATCTCGGCTGGATGGAAGACATCTGCGCCGCCATCCGCAAAATCCTCACCCCGGACGGCTCCTTCTTCCTCAATATCGCAGGCACCTCGGCACAGCCCTGGCTGCCCTTCGAGCTGGCAGTCCGCCTTCGGAAGCAGTTCGTGCTGCAGAACCACATCGTCTGGGTCAAATCCATCGCCGTGGACGGCAGCACGGTCGGACATTTCAAACCCGTCAACAGCCCGCGCTTCCTCAACCGCAACCACGAACACCTGTTCCACCTGACACTCTCGGGAGATGTCCGGCTCGACCGCCTCGCCGCAGGCGTGCCCTACAAGGACAAGAGCAATATCGCCCGCCGCGGACATGCCCAGGACCGCAGATGCCGCGGAGACACCTGGCTGATCCCCTATGAGACCGTCAGGAAAAAAGAACAGAAATTTCATCACCCCGGAACCTTCCCCGTGGCCCTGCCGGAACTCTGCCTGAAGCTGCACGGTGGGAACGCGGAAAAAGTCCTGGACCCCTTCATGGGAACCGGAACGACACTGATCGCGGCACAGCGCCAGGGGCTTACCGGGATCGGTATTGAAATAGACCCGCACTACGTCTCGGTCGCCCGCGCAAGGCTCGCCGCAGAACTGGCCGCCGCCCGATCCCCGCAGAACGTCTGAACGTATTTTTCGATCATTTGTATCAAAATAATCGTTTTGACGAATTCCCGCGGCCAGTACACTAAGAACGGACGCGAGGCATATCGCAGAACGGACCGGCACGGTCCGTGAAACAGAAAACGGGACACAGGAAACATATCGTGCTGAGACGGATTATTCTGGGGGCGATCGGTGCGGGCGTCATCGCCTATGGCGGTACGGTAGCGTACCTGACGCATTTCGATCACGAAGGCGCACCACGCATCGGAACGGCGGAAAAAGATCCGGTAGCCCGTGCCGCATTCGGCGTCATGGCCGAAGCCCGCTGCGACTACTGCCACGCAAAAGGCGTGAACCTGCCGTTCTACTTCAGCATCCCGGTCGCAAAACAGATCATGCAGCGCGATCTGACCCAGGGTCTGAGGCACTTCCGTATCGAGCCGGTCCTCAGCGCCATGCAGAAGGGAGAAGCCCCGCCCTACGAGACACTGTCCAGGATCGAGGAAGTCATCCGTCAGAACCGGATGCCCCCGCCGCAGTATCTCCTGATGCACTGGCACGCACATCTGTCGGAAGACCAGCGGAAAATCATGCTGGACTGGATCGCACAGACCCGTGCGAAATACTACGCAACACCCGGCGTTGCAGACCGCTTCCGCAGCGAACCCGTCCAGCCCGTCCCCGAATCCCTGGACGTGAATGCCGATAAGGTCGCCCTCGGACAGAAGCTCTTCTTCGACAAGAACCTCTCCGGCGACAACACGCTGAACTGCGCAAGCTGCCACGACCTGAACCGGGGCGGCGTCGATCACCTCGTCACGGCAACCGGAATCCACGGCCAGAAAGGCCCGATCAACGTCCCGACCGTCTATAACTCGGCCTTCAACGTGCTGCAGTTCTGGGACGGCCGCGCAAAAGACCTCCAGGATCAGGCTGCAGGCCCCGTCATGAACCCCCTGGAAATGGGCTCCCATAACTGGGAGGAAGTCGCAGGAAAACTGAAACAGGATCCGGACTACACAGCCGCATTCGGGAAAATCTATCCCGACCAGGAAATCGGCAAGGACACGATAACCAACGCCATCGCCGAGTTCGAGAAAACACTCATCACCCCGGACAGCCGCTTCGACGCCTGGCTCAAGGGTGACGAGAAAGCCCTCACGGCACAGGAAAAACACGGCTACGACCTGTTCAGAACCGTCGGCTGCTCAGGCTGCCACAGCGGACCCGCCGCCGGTGGCGGAGCGCTCGAGGTCATGGGTCTGGAAGGCGACTATTTCGCAGATCGCGGCGGAAAGCAGACGGATGCGGATGAAGGACGCTTCAACGTCACGAAAGACCCGCTGGACAGACACCGCTTCAAGGTGCCGACCCTGCGTAACGTAGAGCTGACAGGCCCCTGGTTCCACGACGGCAGCGTGAAAACCCTGCATGAAGCCGTCCGCAAAATGGCGATCTACCAGACGCCGGACAAATCCATCTCGGAAAAGGATGTGGACGACATCACGGCCTTCCTGAAAACGCTGACCGGAAAATATAACGGAAAGCAGCTCGGACAGGCAGAAAACGTCTCGCCTCAGTAAGAGGCAAAGGGAAGGGGGCATCACAGCCCCCTTTTTTCCTGAAACCTCGGATCAGTCCTGGAAAACGATATTGTCCAGAAGACGCACGGTTCCCTCGCGAACCGCCGTGATCATAAGATCGCCGGACCCGACATCCGAGACATCCTCAAACGTGTCAGCATCAACCAGCGCCAGATAATCCACCGCATCGCGGTAGTGAGTCGCCAGAACCTCAAGCGCCGCAGCTCGCAGCACTTCAGCCCGCCGTTCTCCGCCGGACCATATCTCCCGCGCCCGCACCAGAGCCAGAGAAATATCCGCAGCCCGCGCCTTCTGCTCATCCGTCAGATAGGAATTCCGGCTGGACATCGCGAGGCCACTGGCCTCGCGCATGATGTCACAGACGACGATCTCAACGGGAATGTTCAGATCACGGACAATCTGCCGGATCACGGCACATTGCTGCGCATCCTTCTGCCCGAAATAGGCCCGCTGAGGCTGCACGATCTGAAACAGCTTCGTCACGACCGTCGCGACACCCTCAAAATGCCCCGGACGCAGCCCGCCCTCAAACCGTTCCGCAACAGGCCCGGGCTGTATCACTGTCGCCCATCCCGGCGGATAGATCTCCCGCGCATCAGGCACGAACAGCATATCCGCCCCGGCCTCACGCAAAAGCTGCGTATCGCGCTCCAGAGCCCGCGGATAACGATCCAGATCCTCATTCGGACCAAACTGCGTCGGATTGACGAAAATACTGACAATAACGGAGCCGCACTGCTCCTTCGCCGTCCGCACGAGGCTCAGATGCCCCTCATGCAGGAACCCCATCGTCGGTACGAACCCCGCCTGGCCACAGTCCGGACGATGCGCCCGCACACCGGCAATCGAATTCACAACTTTCATGATTCCAGCACTTCCCGGAGAATCTCAGGGTCCATGGAGGAAGAGTTGGATTTCGTCGGAAATGTCCCCATCCGGACCGCCTCGGCATATTCCTTCAGACCGTCCTCAATCTGCCGCCCGATCGGCGCGAACACGGAAGCATGGCGCGGCGGACGCCCCTCAAACAGACCCAGCACATCATGCCAGACCTGAACCTGGCCATCACACCCGGCCCCGGCCCCGATCCCGATCACCGGAATGGTCAGAAGCCCGGCAATATGCGCCGCAAGCTCCGCCGGAACCACCTCCAGAACCACACCGAATGCTCCTGCCGCCTCCAGAGCCTGCGCATCGCGGATCAGCCGCCCCGCCGCCTCCGCGCCCTTCGCCTGAACCCGCAGACCGATCGTATGCTGGGACTGCGGCGTCAGACCAAGATGCCCCATCACCGGAACACCGGACGCCACAAGCGCCCGCACGGCCGGGAGAACCATCTCGCCCCCCTCCAGCTTCACGGCCGGGGCACCGCCCTCCTGCATCAGCCGCCGCGCGGTCTGCAGAGCTTGCGGAACATCGCCATAACTCAGGAACGGCATGTCCACGACAACCAGCGCCGAACGGCTCCCGCGCATCACGGCCCGGGCATGACCGATCATGTCATCCACCGTCACGGGAATGGTCGTGTCATGCCCGTGCACGACCATGCCAGCGGAATCCCCGACCAGAAGCACAGGAATCTCTGCCCGCTCCGCCAGCAGAGCCGACGGATAATCATAAGCGGTCAGCATGACGATCTTCTCGCCATCCTGCTTCATCTTCTGAAAATCGAAAATAGTCCTGCGCATCCTGTTCTCCTCCCCGGCAGTCTCCCGCCAGGCTGCAGTTATTTTTCAACCACGTCCGAAGTTGCCATAGCAGGAATGGCAAATTTCCACAGCACGACAGGCGGCTGAACCTGCGGATCGCCATGCGTGAACCAGGCCGAACGATCAAGCTGAGCCGCAGGAACATACAGCGTGCCATGCCCGTCCACAGCCAGCCCCCCGGGCCAGTGCAGACGCGGATCCGTAATCAGACGATGCGGAACACGCCCGGGCGTATAGCTCTCGATGCTGCCAGAGGTCACGTCAGACCAGTAAAGCGTCCCGTCCGGCCCGACCGTCATCCCGCCCAGAGCTGGCGTCTTGTACCACAGCGTCGCACTCTCCTCGACAGCCGCACCCGTAAAGCCGGAATCCTCCAGAGTCTCCGCACTCAGACGATACAAAGGCCCGGAATAGGGCTGGTAATACAGCCACCGACCATCAGGACTGATCGCCAGAAGAGAGGCATCCACCTCAAAAGGCCGTCCGTTCGCAGCCTTCACAATCCCCTCCGGCCCCGCAATCGGCTTCTGGGACGTCAGGGACGGATGCATCTCCAGACGACGCTCCGCCACGCCCGTATCAAGATGAACAAGAACAATGGCAGCAGACCCGGAATCCAGAACATAGGCGCGCGTGCCGTGAATCTGAATCGCACTCAGAAAACTCTCTGGCCGGAGCGCCGTATCCCTGATCGTCACCGTCTGCACGACACTGCCCGAGGCCGGATCGAACCGGATCAGACGCGGCAGCGCAACCCGCGCGGTCCCGTCGCGGGACGGCCGCCCGCTGTCCAGAATCCATAACGCCCCGTCAGGCAGAACCGTCATCGCAGTCACGGAGACAAAACGCCCCGAAGGATCACCGCCCGCCGCATTCCAGGCCGCATCCGGAAAGGGAGACAACGCCCCGTCACGCCCCAGAAGCTGAAGCTGCGGCCCCGTATTCCCCGGCCATACAGGCGAGAGAATCAAAATATCCCCGGACGGCAGAGCCGCAACGGACTCCCATATCTGCCCCGACGAGTGTGCAGCCTCCGTCAGGGCCGACGCCCCAAGAAGAGGCTTCGGCGGCATGGGCACCGCCGAAGCAGGCATGATCCCCACAACAGCAGCACAGGCCGCGGCCGCACAGATCACGGCCGCACGGCCCGCAGGGGAGCGCGCCCGAAGGGCAGGGAAGGGCAGCAGGCCGGAGCGGCCTCGAAAGGAAAAGCGGAACATGAAAGACATTTTCCGCCCGACACGCGCACCTTGCAAGTATCGTCTGCCCTTGCCATTTCGCACATCCTGTCCCATGTGCAGAGACAAATCAGGACCGTGCCCGTCCGTGATCAGCCCCGAACGAACCCGGAGCCGCAGCGGAGCAGCCAGGGAGACCAGCCGCCATGTTCATCGAAACCGAAAGCACACCCAACCCCGCAACCCTGAAATTCCTCCCCGGCCGTGACGTCACGGGAGACCAGGGAACCATCGATTTCGTCAGCCCCGATTCCGTTGCGGGCCGCTCCCCCCTCGCAGAGGTGCTCTTCGATCTCCCCGGCGTCTCCCGCGTCTTCATGGGCTCCGATTTCGTCTCCGTCACCAAATCGGATGAGGCAGACTGGGCAGAGCTCAAGCCGGAAATCCTCTCCACGCTCGCGGATCACTTCGCCGCAGGACGCCCCTGCGTAGAGGACAGCCAGGCCGTCACTGAAGACCCGATCCTTCCGGGGGACGAGGAAATCGTCCAGCAGATCAAGGAACTCCTCGACACCCGCGTACGCCCCGCCGTCGCCGGAGACGGAGGAGACATCGTCTTCCGCGGATATCGCGACGGCGTCGTGCGGCTGACCATGCAGGGCGCATGCTCCGGATGCCCCTCCTCAGGCGCCACCCTCAAACACGGCGTCGAGAACATGCTGCGGCACTACGTCCCCGAAATCGTCTCGGTCGAGCAGGTGTTCTGAAACACACCCCTTGAGTTTCCACCCCGCCGCGTCCTATCTCCGCAGGATGCGGCCGGGAGCGGAAACACACACCCGCCGCAATAACGGCGGGAGAGCAGAATGACACCGGTGGACGATAACGCGCTCGACAGCCTGTTCCGGCAGGCCCGTACCCCGCAGCGCTGGACAGACCAGCCGGTCCCGCAGAACCTGCTCCAGGATCTCTACGATCTCGTAAAACTGGGACCGACCTCAGGCAACTGCCAGCCCGCCCGCTTCGTGTTCCTCACGACGGACGACGCAAAACAGCGCCTCAGACCGGCCCTCTCCGCAGGCAATATCGAAAAAGCCATGACAGCCCCCGTCGTGGTGATCGTCGCGCACGATCCGCTCTTCTTCGAACAGCTCGGGCAGCTCAATCCCGAACCCGCCCTGCGCGACTGGTTCGCCGCAGATGTCGGCCTCTCGGAAGAAACCGCCCTGAGAAACGGCACCCTCGCCGGAGGCTTCCTCATCCTCGCCGCCCGCGCGCTGGGGCTCGACGCCCTCCCCATGTCAGGCTTCGATCAGATGGCCGTGGAAAACACCTTCCTCAGCACATGGAACTGGCGCGCAAACTTCCTCGTCTGCCTCGGCCATGCAGACCCGACAGACATGCCGCCCCGCGCCGCCCGCCTGACATTCGAAGAAGCCTGCCAGGTCCTCTGATGCCCGGCCCGCAGACAATCCTGATCCTGGACGCATCCTCACTCACCCCCCACGCCCGCGCCGCAATGCTGATCAGTCAGGATCAGTCCCTCACCACACACATCATGCGGGAAGAGGCCGGGCACGACGGAATCGCACATCTCCCGCAGCTCGCCGCCGCCTGCCTGGAAGAAATCACACCGGACCTGATCGCCGTGCTCACCGGCCCCGGTTCCTTCACCGGCCTGCGCACCTCCTGCGCCCTCGCGGAAGGTCTCGCGCTCGGAACAGGCTGTGACGTCACCGGCCTTTCAAGAGGAGAAGCCCTGGCCGAAGCACTGCACGCACAGGCACAGGATAACGGCCTGGACGGCTGGATCTGTCTCAGCACGGCAAGGCAGGGACGGTGGTTCATCGAAGGCGCCTCCCTCAGGGACGGCCCCCTCACACCCGAAGCCAGCCCGGCCGGAACATGGGAACCCCCGCCAGGCCGCTGGTTCATCGCAGGGGATGCAGACGGAAACGACCTGACCACCCGCTTCCCCGGCCGTATCACCCTCTCGGGAAGAACCGCCCCGGAGCCGCAGGAAATCGCCCGCGCAGCCCTCACGAAATACGACAGCGGAGACAGAACCCGCCCGGTCCTGCCGCTCTATATCGACCCGCCGGAGGCAAAACTGCCCGCCGGAGGCCTCCGGCCCCGCCCGGTCTGACCCCCGCACCGCACATGCCCGTCTTCCTCTCAGCCCTGTCCAGTCATTTTCCGCCGGAAACCGGAGCCGCCCTCGCACGGATGCACCAGGACATGTTCGTCCGCGCAGAACAATGGGCGGAAAAAGACTTCACGGACATGCTGAACATGCCCGGCAGCGCAGTCTGGCTGGCCCGGTCAGGGGAAACGGAGGAGACAGCAGAAGATGCAGGATTCCTCCTCGCCCGCGCCGTCGCCGATGAAGCCGAAATCCTCACATTCGGCATTCGCCCGGACTTCCGCCATAACGGCATCGCCCGGACCCTGCTCTCCGTATTCGCACAGGACATGCAGACGCTCGGCGTGACACGTCTCCTGCTGGAGGTTGCCACCCGCAACACCGCCGCCCGCACGCTTTACGAACGCGACGGCTATACCGAAACCGGATACCGCCGCGCGTATTATCCGGACGGGGACGATGCCCTCATCCTGTGCCGCCTGCTTACCTGACCGCAGGTGCTGCCGAAGCCGGGGCGGCAGGAGCAGTCAGGTCAGACGCCGCCGCCGGCGCGGCATCCTTCGGAACAACGCCATAAATGGCCTCAGGAGTCTGGGACGGCTCGGACGGAGAATAGAACCCGGAAACACCAAGGCCGGAAGAACGGATATGCTTCATGCTGGTCACAGGCTGACGCAGACACCCGCGTAACAGAGGCTCGCAGATACCATCCGTCCCGATCTCCATATCGGTCGATCCGTTATAATGCAGGGAACTCACCCGGCCCTCATCGATACGGAAAACCGCAATGCAGAAATGCCCCTTGCCGTTATAGGAGATCTGGGAAATCCCGAACGGATTGATCGAGATATCCCCGGTCGTCTCAGGCTTGTAGACATATTCCAGAATCTGAACCGTATCGCTGATCTTCTCACGCTTGTCAGGAAGTCCCGCACAGGCCTCCAGATCCGTCAGCGTCGTCCCGATCATGCTGACCTGAGCCTGATGCGCGGAGCGCGAATGGAAATAGCCACAGGAAGACAGAAGAGGAAGACAGAAAGACAATGAAAGGAAAGCAGCCAGCCTGTTGCGAAACACCCGAATCAGATCCTTCTCCCCGCAGGAAAAGAAGCTTTAGGTGACTTCGCGAAAAGGCGCAAAGCCCGGCAGAAATCCGCCCCTCAGGTCTCGGAAGCTTCCTTCAGGGATTTCAGGCAGAAACTGACCTTTTCCTGCTCCTCCGCATGGGCCGGATGCATACTGGACAAAGCCCTCAGCGTCCTGTGACGCCACAGCTCAGGCTGATGCACAGGAGAACAGACCCGCGCAAGATACTCCTCCCGCGCAGACGGCGGAACCGCCTCCAGCGTCGCATGCGGGTTGAGAGGCAGAGCCGTGTTCAGCGCCCCGAGCAGAGACTCCCCCGTATGCACGCTCACGGCCGGCATCAGCTCAGGAACCAGCTTCTCCCAGTTGCCCCAGCCCGACGCCACGGCCCTGCGAAGACGGGACCACTCATTCTCCTTCGTCAGAGCCTCAGCCGCAGCCCGTGCGCCATGCCGGTGAATATACTGCTCGATCTCGCTGGCCTGAACGAAATGAGCGGACAGACCGCTGTTCTGCGCCCGGCTCTCACGAACGGTTAAGGCACTCGCAGCAAGCACGGAAAAAGTCACAGCCATGATCCCGCCCAGGAGGTTGCGGGGCAGGAGAGGGGAGCCTATACCGCCACGGTCCGGACGGTGCCGCTCCGGGGTATGTTTCTCAGACCGGCTGGCTGCAATGAACTGGGCAGTGCCGGTGATGTCTGGAGTCGCGCTCATGAGCACAATTACCTCTTCTGAAGTCACTCGCCTTCAGACCTGTCTGCGTCGTCTCCTCGGGTCTTCCGGCCTGACTGTCAACCCGCCGCCGCGGGCCGGTCTGTCCGTGGAAATCGCCGTGAACGGAGAAGTGATCGGAACGGTCCACAAGGATGAGGACGAAGGTGAGACGTCCTACGCAATCAATATCATCGTCCTGGAAGAAGATCTCCCGGCCGAAATCTCACGGAAGTAACAGCATCAGGGCAGGCGGAGCGCCACTCCTCCCGCCCGGAAGCCGGAAAAAGAAAGCTCTCAGGCCCCGCGTCCGGCCCCGGCCTGATCCTTCCCGGCAACGACAGGCCGCGCCACGGGAAGATCCACACGGGTCAGCTTCCAGCGCCAGCCCTCGATCTTCAGCTGAATGCCCAGAGGCGTCTCCTTCTCATGACCGGGAAGAACGACACGCGCCTCAAACACGTTATAGCTCGAAAACCGCCCCGAGGCATGCTGCAGAACGGACAGAACCGTACCGCTGCTCACGGCCTGCGCACCGATCCCGTCGGGAAAGATCTGCCCGACAACAGACCCGATATTCTCCTGCGTCAGACGATGATCGATCGCGCTCGACACAGCCGCCACGGCAAAGGAAGACCCGAAATCGGGAAGCTCATCCGAAGGCGGAGACATATCCAGATTAAGACCGGCCAGAATCTGCTGCTTGAGACAGGAGTCCAGAGACCCCCAGTTGATCGAACGGCCAAGCCCTTCCATATTCCCCGACTGAATCGCAGCCGAGATATTCCACAGAGTGATGAGAGGAGAGGCAAGGAAAAGAACAAAGGCACAGACAAAAGACGCAAGGCAGAGCCTGCGTGCCCTGACCCTGAAAACTGCAGGCGCAGAGACCCTCGCGGTTGTTATGTCGGCAGGTGCGGTGATAGCAAGAGCGCCGGACATAGCCTTTCTTCTCCTTACTTCAGGGCCTCCAAGCTATCTACCATGCGCATTCCAGACATGCACCAGATTTCTGCGCCGGAATGCCCCTGATCGTAAAAAAGTCATAATCGGGACACCGGCATGCAGCTGAACGAAGATCAGATCACACGATACTCCCGCCACATCCTGCTCCCCGAAGTCGGAGGAACAGGCCAGGAAAAGCTGCTCTCCTCCTCCGTCCTGATCATCGGCGCAGGCGGGCTGGGCTCCCCCGTCGCGCTGTATCTCGCCGCAGCAGGCGTCGGACGCCTCGGCCTTGCCGATGACGATCACGTGGATCTCTCCAATCTCCAGCGGCAGATCCTCCACACCACGGCCCGCGTCGGAGATAAAAAGACCGACTCCGCCCGGGACGCCATCACAGCCCTGAACAGCGATGTCCGCCTCGATCTTATCCCGCACAGACTGACAGACCCGGCGGAACTCAGACGCCTGATCCGCAGCTACGACATCGTCTGCGACGGCAGCGACAATTTCACCACGCGATACCTCGTCAGCGATGCCTGCGTTGCTGAAGGCAAATCCCTCATCTCAGCCGCCGTCCGCCGCTTCGAAGGCCAGCTCATGGCCTGGAAACCCGGAACCGGCTGCGGGTGCTACCGCTGCATCTTCCCCGAACGGGACGGCACGGAAGGCGAGCTCACCTGCAGCGAGGCAGGTGTGTTCGGAGCCGTCACAGGCGTAATGGGCACGCTCCAGGCATCGGAAACCCTCAAGGAACTGCTCGGCATCGGAGAAACCATGGCCGGACACCTCCTGATGTGGGATGCCCTGGACATGCGCTTTACAACCCTGCAGACGCGTCGCGACCCCGATTGCCCGGCCTGCGGAAAGACGGAAGAGCAAAAGCAGCCCTGAAGCGCGGCTTTCCGCTCCGGAACGGAAAAAAATATCGCCAACGACGCAGAAAGAGCACAAAACCACTTGCCCGGGACCGCACGGATTGGCACGGATGCGGACCATGAACGCCCTGTCCCCGCTCCGCCTCGCTCTGGCGCTGGCCCTGATGCCGGCACTGCCCCCCCTCGTGCTGTCCGCGGCCCAGGCCCAGGAACACAAAACGGCAGCAGGGAAAGAGCACCCGCATCCCCACCATAAGAAGGACGGGGAAAAGAAAGGCGCCTCATCCGTAAAGGCGGCAAAGAAAGACAGCGAGGCCGCGGCAAGGAAAAAAACCGCCGTAAAAAAGAAGCACGAGGACAAGGTGAAGGAGGAGCACAAATCCTCCGCGGCGCACCACAAGGACGCAAAACCGGCGCACCATAAAAAGCCCGCCACCCCGCACGCCGCCGCACGCACTGCAGCGCCGCAGGCAGCCACACCGCCCGCCGTCACCGCCACCCCGCTGGCGCCGCAGCCCGGTGCCGCACAGCCCGGAACGGCAACGCCGGAAAATCCGGACGTGCCCCCCGCAGATGCCCGGGACCTGAAAAAAGGCAGCAACACCGGTCTGCCGCTGCCCCGCTTCGCCGCCTTCCGTGCCGATGAGGTCAACATGCGTGCCGGACCAGGCCAGCGCTACCCGATCCAGTGGGTCTATCACCGCCGCGGCCTCCCCGTGAAAATCACCCGCGAGTTCGATATCTGGCGTCTGGTGGAAGACGCGGACGGAATCCAGGGATGGGTTCACCAGGCCACTCTCGTCGGCGCACGCGATTTCGTGATCCCCGGAACACAGAAGGAAACCGCGGCAGATCCTAAGAATCCGCCCCGCCACATGGAACCCGTTGTAACGGGGTACGTTACCGGGCAGACAGACATGTCGCACTATCCGGGTGCCGTCATCCTCCGCTCCGCAGGAGAAGATACGGCCTCAGGCGTCGCCGTCCTTCTGCCGGGAACCGTCGGAACCATAAAAACCTGCGCCGCCGGAGCGGCGTGGTGCCAGGTATCGGTAAAGCAGTATGCCGGATGGGTGCGTCGCAAGGAGATCTGGGGTCTCCTCCCGGACGAGGCCCTTCAGCCGTCCTGACGGCTGATGCGTCCCCGACGGAAAGGAAGGCCGGGAAGGACAGGGAATGAAAAAAGAAAAAAGTCCGATCACACAGTACCGGACAAAAATCGTCGCCACACTCGGCCCGGCCTCCTCAACGGAAGACGTGATCCGCGACCTGGTCATCGCCGGAGCGGACGTCTTCCGCCTCAACTTCTCCCACGGCGCCCACGAGGACCACGCGGAACGCTACCGCACCATCCGCAAGGTAGAGGAAGAACTCGGATGCCCGGTCGGAATCCTCGCGGATCTCCAGGGACCGAAACTCCGCGTCGGAACCTTCCGCGACGGGGAAATCACACTGGAGGAAGGCCAGCCCTTCCGTTTCGATCTCGATAAAACACCCGGCGACAAAACCCGCGTCTGCCTCCCGCATCAGGAAATCATAGACGCGGCCAGTGAGAGCACGACCCTGCTGCTCAACGACGGACGCCTGCGCCTGACCGTCACGAAAACCGGCCCGGACTTCATAGAGACAAAAGTCGTCAACGGCGGCCAGCTCAGCGACCGCAAGGGCGTCAACGTGCCCGACATGGAACTGGGCATCCCGGCACTGACGGAAAAAGACCGCAAGGATCTCGCCTTCGCCCTCGAACTCGGCGTCGATTTCGTCGCCCTGTCCTTCGTCCAGCGACCCGAAGACGTTCTGGAAGCCAGAGACATCATCGGCGGAAAAGCCTGGCTGGTCTCCAAACTCGAAAAACCCCAAGCCATTAAACGCCTCGAAGCCATCATGGAAGCCTCGGACGCCGTCATGGTCGCCCGCGGAGACCTCGGCGTCGAACTCCCGCCGGAAACCGTCCCGCTCGCACAGAAACGGATCGTCCGGCTGGCCAGACAGTCCGGAAAACCCGTCATCGTCGCAACCCAGATGCTGGAAAGCATGATTACGACCCCGGTGCCCACACGCGCCGAAGCCTCGGACGTCGCAACCGCCGTGTTCGACGGTGCGGACGCCGTCATGCTCTCCGCGGAATCCGCCGCAGGCGAATACCCGCGCGAAGCCGTCAGCATGATGAACCGCATCATCGGTGCAGTGGAGCAGGACGAAAGCTGGCGCAGCCTCATCCAGGCCGGATGCCCCGAACCGGAACGCTACGTCGCGGACGCCATCGCCGGAGCCGCGCACCAGGTCGCCCATACCCTGAACGCCGCCGCCATCGTCGCCTTCACCAGATCCGGACCCACCGCACTGCGTATCGCCCGTGAACGCCCGGGCTGCACCATATTCGGCATCACACCAACACCCGAAACAGCCCGCCGCCTCGCCCTCGTCTGGGGCGTCCACCCGGCAATCAGCAACCCGGACACTCAGAAAGTCACGATGGAAAGCGTCGTAAGCGCTGCCATAAAAATCGTGTCGGAACACGAAAACATAAAGCCGGACGACACGCTCGTCATCGCCGCAGGTATGCCCTTCGGAGTCAGCGGTTCCACAAACACGCTGCGGGTTGTAACTATCCCCCGGGCGGCGGGCTGAACAGAACGCCCGTATATTTTTTGCGGAGGCCCGCACCAAAGGCCTCCGGACAAGGGGCAGGGATAAACGGGCGCAATGAACGCTGCACGACGCTACTTCGGAACAGACGGCATCAGGGGCACAGCCAATAAAGCGCCCATGACAGTGGACACGGCCCTCAGACTGGGCCAGGCCGCAGGTCTCCACTTCCGGCGCGGCGCACACCGCAACCGCGTCCTGCTCGGAAAAGATACCCGCCTCTCGGGATATATGATCGAATGCGCCCTCGTCTCAGGCTTCCTCTCGGCAGGGCTCGACGTCATCCTCGTCGGACCCATGCCAACCCCCTCGATCGCCATGCTGACACGCTCCCTGCGCGCGGATCTCGGAGTGGTCATCTCCGCATCACACAACCCCTTCGGCGATAACGGGATCAAGCTCTTCGGCCCCGACGGCTTCAAACTCTCGGACCGCACCGAACTCGATATAGAAACCCTGATGGATACGGACCTGTCAGACAGGCTGGCCGCCCCGGACCAGATCGGCAGAGCCTCCCGCCTCAACGACGCCGCCGGACGATACATCGAACAGGCCAAGGCCTCATTCCCGCGCGGCAGACGCCTCGACGGACTGAAAATCGCCGTGGACTGCGCCAACGGAGCAGCCTACCGCGTGGCCCCCACAGCCCTGTGGGAACTCGGCGCGGACGTCATCCGCATCGGCTGCGAACCCGACGGCGTCAACATCAACGAAAACTGCGGCTCGACACACCCCGAAACCCTCTGCCGCACCGTCGTCGAACACGGAGCAGATCTCGGCATCGCCCTCGACGGAGATGCGGACCGCATGCTGATCGTGGACGAAAAAGGCCAGCTCGTGGACGGAGACCAGATCCTCGGCGTCATCGCCCGCTCATGGAAAGCTGCAGGCCGCCTCGCAACAGACTCGGTCGTGGCAACCGTCATGTCCAATATGGGCCTGGAACGCTTCCTGGAAAGCCAGAACCTGAACCTCGTCCGCACAGCCGTCGGAGACCGCTACGTCGTCGAGAAAATGCGCGACCTCGGATGCAATCTCGGCGGGGAACAGTCCGGACACGTCGTGCTCTCGGACTTCAGTACAACCGGAGACGGCCTGATCGCCGCCCTCCAGGTCCTCGCCGTGCTGATGGAAGACGGACGCCCCGCCAGCGAAGTCTGCCGCGTGTTCAGCCCGTTCCCGCAGCTCCTGAAAAACGTGCGCTACACCGGAGAAAGCCCGCTGCACGACAGCCGCGTGAACGAGGTCAGGAAAAAAATAGAATCACGCCTCGAAGGCCGAGGTCGCCTCGTCCTGCGCGCCAGCGGAACCGAACCCCTGATCCGCGTCATGGTGGAAGCCGAAGACACGCAGCTCGTGGAGGAAACGGTCGAGGAAATGTGCAGCGCCCTCAGGGACGTATGCGTTGCGGCATAGGAGAAGTGTCACAACGGAGTATTGTAACATATCATTTCCAGCCTATATTCGGATCAAGCTCATTTTAAGGAAATGAAAACCATGCGCCTCTCATCATCCATCGCCATCGTGGCCGCACTCTCCTTCACCCCGGTCGCTGCCTCAGCCGAAGGCGTCATGCAGAAAATCCACGACAGATACGAGCAGGGCAGGGCAGACCACTCCTTCAGACATCTCTCAAAGGACGGTCAGCGCGCCATCGACGACATCCTCCAGGCCCGCGATCTCCTCGCCGCCGGAAAAACCACCCAGGCCGTCCCCCTGATCACCGATGCCGGTAAGCGCCTTGAAGCCGCAGGCAAGGCCCGCCTGAAATTCAACGCCGCAGAAGCCGCGCTGCACCGCGTTCCGCAGCATCCGGCCCCGGCCGGACACACCGCCACAACGCAGCCGACAGACTGGATCCCGGTGGGCGCTGAATTCATCGTGACAGATGAAATGGCCCCGGAGAAGAAAGCCGCACTGACAACGGCCAACACGCAGATCCGTCAGGGTAATACAGCCCAGGCCTCCCAGACCGTGCAGGTCGTCGGCCAGGATGCCGCCCTCATCATCGCACTGGCTCCGCTGCAGCAGACCCAGGGCGCAGTCAACCGTGCCGCAGCTCTGGCCGAGGGAGACGACGCCACCTCCGCCGCCGCCGCGCTCAGCTCAGCCCTGGACGGCCTCGTCTTCATCGCTGATGAGGAAGTGGACACGCTGGCCCCCGCCGGCAAAAACACAGGCACGAACACCGGTAAAAACACCGCCGCAAAGGCACCGGCAGCCCCCGCGCACGCCGCACCGGCCCCTGCCGCAAACTGACGACCGGACATCCCTGGCATGGCGCATCAAGCCGCCATGCCAGGGTAAAAACACGGGAAAAAGCATTCCCGCTCACCCGACAGTTTATTTGCAAGACGCATAAACGTGTTCCTATAAATACGGCCTGCCTCTGACCGGATCCTCCGGTAACTCAGAAAAGGAACAGGCCCCATGTTCACCTGCACCGGATACGCCGCAACAGCAGCAGACCGACCGCTCGCACCTTTCACATTCGAAAGACGCGATACCGGCCCGGACGATGTCAGGATCGACATCCTGTTCTGCGGCGTCTGCCACTCCGATCTGCACCAGGCTCGCAACGAATGGGGCGGCACGACATTCCCCTGCCTCCCGGGCCACGAAATCGTCGGACATGTCGTGGAAACCGGCGAAAACGTCCGGAAATTCCAGAAAGGTGACATGGTCGGCGTCGGCTGCATGGTCGATTCCTGCCGCGAATGCGAAAGCTGCAGAGAGGGGCTGGAGCAGTATTGCGAGGAAGGCTTCGTCGGAACCTATAACGGCAAGGACCGTCGCCACGGCGGAGACATCACGCTCGGCGGCTATTCCCGCAGCATCGTCACGGATCAGAGCTTCGTCCTCAGAATGCCGGTCCACCTCGATCCGGCCGCCCTCGCACCGCTCCTGTGCGCCGGAATCACAACCTGGTCCCCGCTGAAACGCTGGAACGCAGGCCCGGGAAAACGCGTGGGTGTGGTCGGTCTCGGCGGCCTCGGACACATGGCCGTCAAACTCGCCCGCGCACTCGGTGCCGAAGTCGCCCTGTTCACGACATCGGAAAGCAAGATCGCAGACGGCCTGCGTCTCGGCGCGCACGAAGTCATCCTGTCAAAAGATGACGATGCCATGCAGAAGCATAAAAACAGCTTCGACCTGATTATCGATGCAGTCTCGGCAAAACACGACATCAATGCATATCTCAGCCTGCTCAGACGCGACGGAACCCTCGTGCAGGTCGGACTGCCGAACGAACCGCTGCCGGTCGCAGTCTCCGGCCTGCTCAGAAAACGCAGGAATTTCAGCGGCTCCCTGATCGGCGGCATCGCGGAAACACAGGAAATGCTTGATTTCTGCGGCAAGCATAACATCACATCAGATATCGAGATGATCCGTATGGACGAGATCGAAACGGCCTATGAACGCATGCTCCGCTCGGATGTGCGCTATCGCTTTGTCATCGACATGGCAACAATGCCGGAGAAAATCTGAATTTTTCCTCTCGCCACATCCTGAAAGAAAGAAAAATAAATGTTCACAGGACTGCTGATCGAAAAAAACGAAGCAGGGGAATACGGCGTTTCCCTGCGCGAACTGGATGACACCATGCTGCCGGAGGGCGACGTCACGGTCCGCGTGGAATGGTCCACGCTGAACTACAAGGACGCCCTCGCCGTAACAGGGAAAAACCCCTCCATCGTCAGGTCTTTCCCGATGGTGCCCGGCGTGGACTTCGCCGGCGTCGTGGAAACCTCATCATCGCCGGAATTCAGCCCCGGAGATAAAGTCATCCTCAACGGATGGGGCGTCGGAGAAAAACACTGGGGCGGCCTCGCGGAAAAAGCCCGCGTCAGCGCAGACTGGCTGACCCCGCTCCCCGAAGGCATCAGCCCGAAAGACGCCATGTCCCTCGGAACGGCAGGCTATACAGCCGCACTGTGCGTCAACGCGCTGGAAGACCACGGCGTTACGCCCGAAAGCGGCCCTATCGTCGTCACGGGTGCCGCAGGAGGCGTCGGCAGCGTCGCGCTCATCCTCCTGTCCCGTGCAGGATACAAAGTCGCTGCCGTCACGGGACGCCCGGAAGAGGAAGAGTATCTCCGTACACTCGGTGCCTCGGAAATCCTCCCGCGCAGCCAGTTCTCAGAAAAGGGAAAGCCGCTCGAAAAAGCCCGCTGGGCCGGAGCGGTCGATGTCGCGGGCGGACAGATACTCGCAAATATCTGCGCCTCAATGGCCTATGGCGGCGTCGTGACAGCCTGCGGCCTCGCCGCAGGAATGTCCTTCCCCGCAACCGTCGCCCCCTTCATCCTGCGCGGCGTGACACTCGCAGGCATAGACAGCGTCATGTGCCCCGCACCCGTACGCAAACGCGCATGGGACAGGCTGGCCAGAGACGTCAATCCGGACAGACTGGCGCTGATGACAAAGGAAATCACCCTCCGTGATGTCCCCGAGGTCAGCAGGAACATTCTGGAAGGCACCGTCCGCGGACGGGTGGTCGTCAGTCTGAAGAGCTGAGAACAGACCGGACCGAGCGGAGAACGGCGCGCAGCGTATCCTCCGTCAGCCGGTCCGGCTCCTCGGTCTCAGCCAGAGGAGAAAAACAGTCCGCCAGAATAATACCAGTCGTTGCTTGCTGCAACCCATGCCAATATTGGTTCTCTACGTTGGCAGGAATACACATATCCCCTTATGA
>NZ_JAJJND010000019.1 GCF_029759835.1 Acetobacter sp. AN02 | reverse complement strand
CAAACTCAAATCTACTTTCCTCGCAGCAGTGCAGTTCGCTTCAATCATCATACTGCTTAACTGACGACACGACGTAGCAATCAACGGTTTGTATTATGTCTGTATTGCCGTGCAGGCCAGCACACAGTGCAAATACTGGAACAATCCTGAAGGATGGAGAAAGCTTATCTCTTTCCTGAAGGAAAAGGGATATCGGGTTATATGTATCGACCAGAGTCCCGTCCACGGAACAGGGATTGTCTGGAATCATCTTCCGCATGATGTGGAAGATGAAACGGGAAACAGGCCCCTGACCGAGCGGGCCAGGTGGCTCAGACATGCTGAGTTTTTTATCGGTCTCAGTTCAGGTCTGGCATGGCTGGCATGGAGTGTCGGCACACCTGTTGTCATGATCTCCGGATTTACGCATCCGTCGAATGAATTTCATACACCCTGGCGGATCATCAACTGGCACACCTGTAATTCATGCTGGAATGATATCAGGGAGCGATTTGATCATAAGGATTTTCTCTGGTGCCCGCGTCATGCGGGAACGGACCGCCAGTTCGAGTGCACGCGACTGATTACGGCCGATCAGGTGATCAGGGTTGTTTCAGACCTTACAGATCACATCAGAACGGTTTGACGATAACCATAATGACGATAATGACCATAAGAACCGTCGGTATTTCGTTCGCCATCCGATAGAATTTTTCCGAATGAACGTTTCTGTTTTCTGCAAAGCTCCGACGCCAGCGGGCACAGAGACCATGAAATCCGAAAAGACCTGCCAGACAGGCGATTTTCACGTACCACCAGCCTGCATGCCAGTTCACAACCCCGGGTGTTGCTGCCAGAAGCAGCCCGAAGAACAGTGTCGAGATCATCGCCGGATTGATAATGGCCCTGAGCAGACGGCGCTCCATGATGATGAAGCGTGCGCTTTCAGCCGTGTCAGGCTGAACCTGACAGTGATAGACATACAGACGCGGCAAGTAGAACATCCCCGCCATCCAGGCGATCAGGGAGATGACGTGCCCGGCTTTCAGCCAGAGATACCAGTCTGACAGGCCGTTCATCACGGTTTGATTCTACCCTGGGATATCAGTGCATTACGCAGAATCACCGGAAACTCTGAAAGTTTTTCAATTCTGATCAGTCTTTTTCCGGCCTGTGTCATCCATTCAGGGACAGGCGCGGAAAGAGGCCGGAAGAGGACGCAGGTCATGTCTGCATCCAGAGCTGCACGGGCACCGGAATCGCTGTCCTCCAGCACGACGCAGTTCTCCGGTCTGACATTTTCGAGCTGAGCTGCGTAGAGGTACACATCCGGAGCGGGTTTGGGTGCTTTCATCTCCCGGCCCGAGTGAATCCTGCCTTCTCCGAAACGGGTTCCAAGACCGGTCACGCGGAATTTGGAGGCCATCTCGGCATGGGAGGAATTAGACCCGACACGCACCGGCAGATTCAGGGCAAGAACGTCGTCCAGCATCTGCGGTGCTCCGGGGATGACCGGAACGCCGATGTCGAAGCTTGCGACAAAGGCGTCCTGCATCTGCTGCACCCATTCCGCACCCAGCATTTTCCCGGTGCGGTCCTCAAACTCTTCCTGAACCCGGGTCAGGGCTTTTCCCGCCAGCATCTCAACGGCAAGTTCATCGGGCAGATCGAGTCCGAGCCTGCGGGCCTCCGTTGCAAGGATGCGGCAGCTGACGACCTCGCTGTCGACCAGAACGCCGTCGCAGTCGAAAATCACCAGACCGAGAGATCCCTCAGGATCAAGCGCAGTATGCCGTGTCACAGGCCGGTCTCCCTCAGTGTGCGGATCAGATCACCGACGTGCTCCGGTGGGGTTTCCGGCAGAACACCGTGACCCAGATTGAACACGTGCGGACGTCCGCGTCCAGCCTCGCGGATTGCCAGAACCTCCCTGCGCATGGCGTCTCCGCCGGCAAGAACGGCAAGCGGGTCGAGATTTCCCTGCAGAACCAGATCGTTCGGGACTTCAGCCGCAATTTTTGCAAAATCCGCACCGGTATCAAGCGCCATCACGTCCACACCGGTCTCACGAGCATATTCGGGAGCCATCACACCGGCCAGCCGGGGGAAGCCGATCACACGGATATCCGGATGACGGTTTTTCAGCTCCTTCGTGATCTGGCGCGTAGGCGCGATCACATGCCGCCGGAATTCTGAAGGCGGCAGCAGTCCTGCCCAGGAATCGAACAGCATCACCGCCTCTGCTCCGGCCTTTATCTGGGCGGACAGGAATTCGGTTGTCGTCTCGGTCAGGAGCGCGATGAGGCGATCATAAAGGGCAGGTTCCTCGTATGACATCCTGCGCACGGACGCGAATTCGCGGGAACCGTGCCCCTCGACCATGTAGCACGACACGGTGAAGGGAGAGCCTGCAAAGCCGATCTGTGTCACGCTTCCCGGAGCGGCCACCCCGATTGCGTCCGGCCCGTCCAGCTGAGCCCGCAGCCGGCCCAGCGTCTCCAGCACGGGCGCGGTTCTTTCAGGAATGCGGGCCGGGTCGAGCCGTGCCAGATCAGCCGCGCTCCGGATTGGTCCGAGCACCGGGCCCCGGCCTTCGATGAACTCCAGGGACTGACCCATGGCCCAGGGCAGGACGAGGATGTCGGAGAAGAGGATCGCCCCGTCCATGCCGAAGCGGCGGATCGGCTGGAGCGTGATTTCCGTCGCGATATCCGGCGTCATGCAGCGGGTAAGAAAATCAGCTTTTTCCCGCAAGGCCCTGAATTCGGGCAGAAACCGGCCGGCCTGCCGCATGAGCCATACCGGAGGCGGCCACACGGATTCTCCGTTCAGCACGCGCAGAAGCCGCTTGGTTTCCTTCGTCATCGTTCAGCCAGCCTCTTTACCTGTCTCAGAACCCTACCGGAGGCCCGCCTGTAAGGCTGTCCCCGATCTGCAGGCTCTTCTCTAAAACAGGAAAAGAGAAAATAGAAATGAAAGATGTTTATTGGGCCTGTGGATGACGGGGTACCCGATATTCCGAAAATGTACCCCGTTTTTTCCACACTGTGTACAACTCCGGGACTCGCGGGTTTCCGGGGGTTTGAGAAAGTTATCCGGAAATTGCCGACAGAGGGCTGTGTACAACTCACCGGATATGCGGATGGACGATCTGTCCCCGGTACTCCACACGGGTCTCTCCGGCAGTCAGTACTATCCCCATGTACCCCGGTACCTGCGAAAGTACTGACAGGGATATAAGCCTGTTTTTCATCCGACTCCGACTCCGGTACCTGAAGGGAAATACATGCGCGCAGAGGAAATAGTACGGAAAACTCCGTGGATCCGGATGAGTACTGATCTCATCCTCGCGAGTACTTCCGTGACAAGACAGAAAATTCTCTCCTCTGCAGGAGTTCCGTTTACCGCTGTCCGGCCCGAGGTGAATGAGGGGCCTCTGAAAGAGGAAGGGCGCGCGCACGGGTCCACACCGGACGAGGTTGCTTCTGCTCTGGCCAGGGCCAAGGCTGCGGCTGTCTCTGCACTGCATCCCGGGTCTCTGGTGATCGGTGCCGATCAGATGCTGAGCTGTGATGGTGCGTGGTTCGACAAGCCGGAGGATATGGCGGATGCCCGCCGGCAGCTCTGCAGGCTCAGAGGCAGGGAGCATCATCTGCACACGGCGGTTGTGCTTATATATGGCGGACGTGTGCTCTGGCAGCATGTTGCCCGGCCTGAACTGGTCATGCGGGATTTTTCGGATGCGTTTCTTGATCGCTATCTTGAGGAAGAGGGAGAGGCCTGTCTGAGCAGTGTGGGGGCCTATCGCCTGGAGGGGGCGGGAATCCATCTGTTTGCCTCTGTCAGCGGGGAGCACAGTGCGGTTCTTGGTCTCCCCCTGCTTCCTCTTCTGGAAGGATTGCGGGTCTGTGGCGCGATTGCTGATGTCTGACGGGCGGTTACGGAAAGTTTTTTGCCGATATTTTCCGGAACGGGCTTGCGGTTATGGTGCAGGGGCGGTATAGGGAGCGCCGCTGCCTGAGCATCAGTATGTGATGCAAAGGACGGATGGGGCCATAGCTCAGTTGGGAGAGCGCCTGAATGGCATTCAGGAGGTCGTCGGTTCGATTCCGATTGGCTCCACCAGTTTCCCTGTCCGGAAAAATATATCCTGCAGATCGGGTTTCTGTCAGGTTCACGGATATTCCGCTTTCCTCTAGGTATTCTGCAGCGCTTTCTTTTTTCGAAGAAAGTCTGTCTCGGAATTCTCAGCAGGAAAGAAATTTCTCATGACGACACGTGTGGCTATTGTAACTGGCGGCAGTCGGGGGATCGGCGCGGCTGCAGCACTTCAGCTTGCTGAAGACGGGCTGGACGTCGTTCTGTCCTATGCCGGCAATGCGGCAGCGGCAGAGAAGACAGCCCAGGGGATTCGTGACAAGGGGCGCAGGGCGCTGGCCGTGAAGGCTGACGGTTCCACGACTGAGGGGAACCGGGTTGTGATTGCCGCAGCACTTTCTGAGTTCGGACGGATTGATGTTCTGATCTGTAATGCGGGCATGTATCCGTATGGTCCGATTAATGAGATGACGATTGAGGATATTGACCGGGTTCTTAATCTGAACCTGCGTGCGGTCATGGTGGAGACCATGGAAGCCACCAGGCATATGAAAGAGGGTGGCCGGCTGATCTATATGGGATCTGCCTTCGGGGAGAGGGCACCTTTCCCGGGAATTTCCCTGTATGCTGCAACGAAAGCCGCTCTGATCGGATTTGCACAGGGTGTGGCGCGCGATATGGGGCAGCGTGGAATTACGGCAAACGTTATCCAGCCCGGCCCGGTCGATACGGATCTCAACCCGGCAGACGGCAGCGGTGCGGATCTGATCCGCTCATTCACGGCAACGCAGTCTTATGGAAAAACCACAGATATCGCCAGGGCCGTTTCGTTTCTGGCCAGCCCTGCAGCGGGCTATATCACCGGGACCACACTGACGGTTGACGGGGGTCTCTGCGCCTGACGATCAGCCGTCTTTCCGGAAGGGGGAGAACGCGAGCAGCGCTTCGGCCTCTTCCAGAATGGCGGCGCGTTCCTGATCAAGAAAACCTGAGACGGCGTCACGCAGTCCCGGATGTGCGATCAGATGGGCCGACCGGGTGAGCACGGGAAGATAGCCGCGCTGAATTTTGTGCTCACCCTGCGCCCCGGCCTCTACACGTGAAAGTCCGTGTTCGATCGCGAAATCAATCGCTCTGTAATAGCACAGTTCGAAATGAAGGAACGGATGTTCCTCCGAACATCCCCAGTTCCGGCCATAGAGCGTGTCAGTTCCGGCCAGATTGAGGGCCCCTGCGACCGGGCGGCCGTTGTGGAAAGCCATCATGAGAACGACGTTTTTTTCCAGATATGCTCCGAGGAGAGAGAAAAACCGTCGGGTCAGATAGGCTTGTCCCCATTTGCGATCGACGGTTGCGTGGTAGAAGCCGAAGAACGCATCCCAGTGTGCTTCGGTGATATCCGCACCGCACAGTGTCCGGAACTCCAGACCGGATTCCAGCGCGGCCTTCCGCTCACGCCGGATCGATTTTCTCTTGCGGGATGAAAGAGTTTCCAGAAAATCATCGAAGGTTCTGAAATGATGATTGGACCAGTGATACTGAATACCGAGTCTCTCCAGCCACTCGGCTCTGTGCAGTGCAGACTGATCCTGTTCCGTGCAGAATGTGACATGCGCGGAAGACAGATTCATTTCTTCCATATACTGGCTGATGGCCTGAATCAGAGCATCGCGCGCGCCTGCCGGGGCATCAGGATGTATGAGAAGTCTCGGCCCGGGAACAGGAGAAAACGGAATCGCGATCTGAAGTTTGGGATAGTATTGTCCGCCGGCCTGCTCAAAAGCCCGTGCCCATCCGTGGTCGAAAACATATTCGCCGAAGGAATGGGATTTCAGCCAGGCTGCTGCAACGGCATAGATCTTTCCTGTCCCGTCAGACAGGCACATATGCCGGGGCAGCCATCCCGTCCGCGGACCCGCGGAACCACTGTCTTCCAGTGCCGATAAAAATGCGTGGCTTACAAACGGATTATCCTGTCCTGCACATGCATCCCAGTCCGAGGCGGGAATACCGGATATTGCATCATGCAGGGACAGGATCCATTCCGTCATATCGGATCAGTCGACCTCAAAGAGGCCTTCCACCTCCACTGGCGCATCAAGCGGCAGGGACGGCACACCGACCGTGGAGCGTGCGTGGCGTCCGGCATCTCCGAACACGGCGACGGAAAAATCGGATGCACCGTTCATGACAGCTGCATGATTCGTAAAATCCGGTGTGCAGGAAATGAATCCTCCGAGACGCTGAACCTTGCGGACCTTCCCCAGATCTCCCACAGCCGATTTAAGCTGCGCAATCAGCCCGATCATACAGTATTTCGCTGCCAGAGCACCGGTTTCCTCCGTTACGGCTCCGCCCAGCTTGCCGGTAGCGAGAAGCTTTCCGTCCTTTAAGGGGAGCTGTCCGGAAATGACGATCAGGGAGCCGGAGCGTGTCCATGAAACGTAATTTGCGACCGGCACGGCCGGGACGGGCAGGGTGATGCCAAGAGTGGCAAGGCGGGAGTCAGGTGTATCGGACATGAAAGAACTTTCGCTGTATGGGGTTAAAGATCGCGATCAGAAGCTGTCGAGCGCCTCGAGCAGGGCATCAACATCCTGTTCCTGCGTATCATAGCGGCAGACCAGGCGGATCAGAACCCCGGTGATCCCCGGTGGCGTCTCCCACCGGTAGAAAACGAACCCTGCCGCTTCCAGATGACCGACGACGGCTTCAGGAAGGATGACAAAGACCTCGTTGCTTTCCGTGGGAAAAGGAAGTGTCGCGCCCGGATGGCGGCCCAGGCCGTGGGCAAGACGTGTGGCCATCGCGTTGGCCTGGGCTGCGTTGCGCAGCCAGAGATCATCCTCAAACCACGCCAGAAGCTGTGCGCTCTGGAAGCGTTGCTTGGACCAGATATGTCCGCCGCGTTTCATCCTGCGGGTCATGTCGTTCGTGTAGGACGGATTGAAAATGATCAGCAGTTCCGCTGCGAGTGCACCGTTTTTTGTCGCACCGAGCGAGAGGATATCGACACCGGCTTTCCAGCTTGCCTCTGCGGGTGTGCATCCCAGCGTTGCCAGCGCATTTGCAAACCGTGCTCCATCCATATGCACGCCAAGGCCGGAGGCTCTGGCGCGGTCCGTCAGCTCCCGGCAGTGTTCAAGGGAATAAACCGTGCCCCATTCCGTGGCCTGGGTGAGGCTGAGAGCGGTCAGGCGGCTGTCATGGATGCCCCGGAAATCCGCGTGATCGATGGCGCGGGACAGCATTTCCGGATCAATACGGCCATCGGGAGAGGCAATCTGCCGGAGCTTGCCGCCATGCATGAAAAATTCCGGCGCTCCGCATTCATCACTGAGGATATGCGCGCTCTCGTCGCACAGCACGGCTCCCCAGGGCGGGGTAAGCGCGCTGAGTGCCAGGGCGTTGGAGGCGGTTCCTGTCGTGACGGGAAGGATCGCGGCCGGGGGAGTTTCAAAAATTTCCGTGACTTTTGCCTGCAGCCTCAGGGTCCATTCATCTCCGCCATAGGACGGAGCGGCCCCCCGATTGGCCTCCGCCAGGGCTGCCATGATTTCAGGGCTGACCGGTGCGACATTGTCGCTGGCGAAATTCCTGCGTATCTGTTCCATTCCTTGGTGTCCCTGATGCCCTGTAAACCACGTCCGTAACATTTAGTCAGAGTGTGAGTCCGATCATCCGCCATGTCTGAGCAACCCTCACCCGAAACTTCCTCTTCCCGCAACCCCGGCACAGCTTCCGCACCGGAAGGTGAGCGCGGCCGTCTGATCGACGGTAAATCCTTCGCGGCGAATCTCATCCGGAAAACGGCTGATGATGTAAAGGAATTTCACGCGCGACATGGTGTGATCCCCGGGCTTGCCGTGATCCTTGTCGGGAATGATCCGGCAAGCGAGGTCTATGTCCGTAACAAGGCGCTTCAGACGCATCGTGCCGGTATGCGTTCCTTTATGGATATGCTGCCCGAAACGACGACCGAGGCAGAGCTTCTGGCGCTGATCGGGCGTCTGAACGCGGATCCGGAAATTCATGGTATTCTCGTACAGCTTCCGCTCCCTGCCGGTCTTGATCCCCGCAGGATAACTAACGCGATCCTGGCCGATAAAGACGTTGATGGCCTCGGAGAGATTAATGCCGGTCGCCTGAGCCTGGGCACGCCGGGACTTGTGCCCTGCACGCCGCTGGGCTGCCTTATGCTACTGAAATCAGAGCTTGGCGATAATCTCAAGGGGCTTCACGCCGTGGTTATCGGGGCATCGAGCCTGGTCGGTAAACCGATGGCGGAACTGCTTCTTTCCGAAGGATGCACGGTCACGATCGCGCATAAAGAGACCCGGGACACGGCAGAGATCGCACGCCAGGGCGATATTCTCGTTGTCGCGACGGGTGTGTCCGGTCTGGTCAGGAAGGACTGGATCAAGCCTGGTGCGACCGTGATCGATGTTGGTATCACGCGCATTCCCACTGAGTCGGGCAAGACGCGGCTGGTGGGAGATGTGGCATTTGACGAGGTTGCTCCGGTTGCCGGACGCATCACGCCGGTTCCGGGCGGGGTCGGACCGATGACGATCGCCTGCCTGCTGCGCAACACCTATCTGGCTGCCTGCCGCCAGATCGAGGGGCGGGAAGCGGTCTGACCACTCCCCGTTCCGATGTTTCCGGTCTGTCTCAGATCCGGGAACAGGGCCCGATCAGGCTCCAGTTCCTCTTTAAAAGGGGAGATCAATACAGTTTTACATCATTCATTTTTATGCCGGAATTATTCAGAATCTGATCAACCCCGATATTTTTAATAAGATCCGTATTGGATCGGGAAAGAAGAGAATGATCTGCATCAAGGTCTTTTCCGTAAAGATCGATGATCTGTATAAGATTATGAGATCCGTCTTCCTCACTGCAGTAGTCCGCAGAAGACATCGGAGTACCTGCCGGGCTGGCTGTACAGCTCCAGCTCAGTATAAAATATGATTCTTTTTTCTGGTTTGTAATACATGCCCAGCTATCTATCAGTTTTTGTGGCTGCTTTTGTTTGCGCCATGTAAAATCGATATTTCTGGTATGTTCACCTGTATGATCAGTCCACTTTACAGTCATGACCTGTGAAGGACAGAAAATATCTTTTGACGATATATCGCACGTGCTTTTTATAATCGCATGAGAATTTTTACACTGAAGGATGGTTGAGAAGACTCTATCTTCTGCCTGAGACGGAAAAGTAACCAGACAGAAGAGAAAAAAACTAAAATAAAAATTTTCATTTATTTCTGTTATAAAAAATGAGTTTATATCCATAATTATATCTTATTTTTATGTAAGAAATATAGAATTTTTCCTCTATACTGAAATAAATACTCTTGTAACATTTTTATAAGTAGTATTTATGATGTCACTGTTCGTTATCAGGTATCCTCCCGTGATGCTGATATAAATTATATTACTGATCTTTTTTTTATTCTGAATAATTTATATCACTTGGGAATTTGCGAAATTAACAGGAGCATAGTCATCCTCATTACTGAGGAAATATCGTATTCACTTCAGGAAATACGATCTATATTATAAATATATACGCGGTATACAGAAAAATATATAGTAAATATTACTCCGGACCGATTCGAAACCGGTCCGGAGAATCTGATCAGGCCTTGTTCTTCCTGTACCAGACAACCACGCCGCCGATGATGGCGAGGGTGATCAGCTTGCACACGAAGGGGACGCGGCATTTTTTTCCGCTTTCGCAGGAACCTTCACTTTTCTTACAGATAGACATGATATCGCTCCTATGTCTGACCTGCTCATTCTGTACCCGCTATTCGCCAAGGGGAAGAGATTTTGTGCCGGGATTACAGACACATCATCTTGTGACACCACGGGGGCGAGCCTTTATCTGATTCCCAGAGTGCTCCTGAGCTCTGCCGCATTGGCCCTGACCTCAAAACCGGGGCCTCCGGGCTGAAACAGGACGGAGCTGGCCAGATTGCCGGTGATGACCGGATCGAATCCGGCGGCCCGGACGAGATCGGCAACGGTGCTGACGGCAGCCGGATCGTCCCCGGCAACGGGCACGGCAAGGAGCGGTGCGGCGCGGCGGGCTTCTGACCGCAGGACGCTCATATCGATGGAGTTGAATGCCCGTACGACGCGTGCGCCGGGGAAATACCGGCTGGTCGTGGGTCCGGCTCCGTCCTGTGCGGCTGTCGCTGCAATGGCGCCGTCCCGGAAAGAGTAGAAATTGCTCGGATCAAGCAGGATCTTTCCTTTCACCACTCCGCTCAGCTGCTGACCGAGTGACGGAATTGCGCGGAACGGAACGGCCAGCACGACCACGTCGCCATATGCGGCAGCCTGTGCGGGGGTGCCGGCCGAGGCTGACGGGCCCAGCCTGGCTGCAGCCTCGCGTGCCTCGTCTTCAGAGCGGGCCGACAGCATCACGTGGTATCCTGCCGCAACCCACAGACCGGCCAGGGTTCCGCCCACCTGTCCCGCACCGATCAGTCCGATTTTCAGGTCCCTGCGCTCCGGTGCCGGTCCGGTGGCCAGGGCAGCCCGGCGGGTCAGTACCGGCAGCGATCCGACGAGCAGGGTGCCCAGCGTGCGTCGGGTTATGCGTGTCATCCGTATCTCCATAATGTGCTGACCGGTCCGCCTGCACCCTGTACCGGGTCTGAGGACGGGAACGGCAGTTTTTCCAGTCTTGTTCTCTGTGCGGCGTCAGGAGCCTGCCTGACGATGTCGAAACTCTGTCCGGGCGGATAGGCTCCCACGACCTCGAAGGCCGTATCGGACCCGAGATTCATGTGCCCGGTGCCCGCAGGCAGAAGGGCGATATCCCCTGCATGCACATCGACAGTCCGTGCATCCGGGCCGCCCAGCATCAGCCTGGCCGATCCTCCGGAAAAGCCGAGCACCTCATGTCCGAGCGTGTGATAGTGATGGAAGGGGTAGACGCCGTTCCGCCATTGCGGGGGCCAGCCGTTCTTTTGGAACAGCTCCTCGAAAGCCGATGCGGGATCATCGCCGGACACGGGAAGAGCATTGCGCCACAGGATGACCGGCAGTTCCTGGTTGTTCGGAACCCAGTCATTCTGCCGCAGGATAAAATGTTCAGTCCTTGCGGGTGTGGCGGCCGCTGCCGCCCGCACGCGCCCGGCGCCGAAGGAAAGTCCCAGCCCGGTGAGAATGGAATTGAAAGTACGCCGCTCCATGGCCCGCGCTCCTTTCTGTCAGATGAAACCGGCCCGCCCGGCGGAAAAATCCGTTCCGCTCGTCTCCCGGATGTCAGTCATCCGATGCGGGCCATCAGGCGGAAGGCCGCTTCGCCCTCACGTCCGTCGTGGCAGTGTGCCTTCCTTTGCGGGGAAAGTTCAACCTTTCCGTACAGACCGTTCAGCCCATTTCGGCCAGCAGGCGTTCGGTCAGTTCCAGATCGGCAGGTTTATCCACGTCAACGCAGGCCCGTCCGTCGGCAAGCGGGACGAAACGGACGGAAGCCCCGGTATATCGTTCGATATATCCGCAGAAAGCGGCGGCGGTCAGTCGCCCGGTCAGCCAGCGCAGCAGCAGCCCCGGCCCGCGGAGCCTGACGGTCAGAAGCCAGGCCATCCGCAGCGGATGTTTACGTTCGGCCTCGATCGTCTGCCACAGCCGGACGGCTCCGGCCGAGGCCGGTGTGCGGAACAGGAAGAGATTGCAGCCTGAGAACGTCATGTCCGCAAATCTTATCCAGGTGCGTTTTGTGTCCGGTACATCGCGACGCACGACATCCTTCGTGGCAATTCCGATGGCGAGATCGGCATCCTGTGCGCCCTCCGTAAAATCACGGATCCATTCCGGTTTCAGCAGGGCATGATCGGCGGTGGTCACCAGAAGCGGTGTGCCGAGCCGGGAGAGGGCCTCCGCCACGCTTGCAGCTGGTCCGGAGGCGGCAGCGAGGAGTTCCGCTCCGGGCGGAAGCAGGTCCCTGACCACATCCGGAGCCTCGATACAGACAGCGATACGGTCAATGGCGGGAGAGGCCTGTAATGCTTCCGTAACCCGGAGGATCATCGGCTTCCCCGCAACGGGGAGTATGGTCTTGTGGGAAATCCCGGCAGCGGCGGCCATCGGATCCCGCGCGCCTTGGCGGGTTCCCGCCAGGATCAGGGCCGTGACCGGTCTGGAAAAAGCTCCGGAGGAGCTGATCACGCAGCGTGATCTTTCGGTGTATCCGGACGGGCACCGTCGGGACGGTCGCGCGGGGGGGAGCCTGTCAGCTTCATCACCCAAGGGTAGCGTTTCGCTTCCGTCAGGTCATACCCGAGGTTGAACACGGTCGGGCTGCGCGGCCGGGCTTTCGCATCGGGGTAATAGGTGCCGAACACCTGATCCACGGTAAAGCTGGTGATCCCGAAATTCCCGTCCTCATCATGGAAGTGATGCAGGACATGACGGGCTTTCATGCGCTGAATCCAGCGTGAGGACGGTTTGTAGTTCAGATGCTGGATGCAGTGAAAGAACTCATAGATGCAGGTGATGAGCACGCCTGAGGTGAATGCGGCGAATGCTCCGCCCGCTCCGCCGATCAGCCAGCCGACCGGACCCGTGATGGCCGCGATGGTCGGCAGCGTGGTCCAGGGCGCGCCGAAGAGAACATCCAGAAGATGCGGATCCTGATGATGATCGAAGTGAATGCGCTTCCACAGGGCTGCCGTTGCCGGGATCTTGTACAGCGTGCGTCCGTGCAGAACATAGCGATGCAGCAGATACCATGCGAGCGGATAGATCGGGATCACCAGCCCCGCGGCGATCAGCGTGCGGGCCGCTCCGGGGAAGAAATACACCGTCAGCGCGGTTCCGGCGATGATGAGCGCGAAATACAGCAGGACGGTGGGATAGGTGAGATAGGCAATCCAGAGCTGGCGCAGGTTCATCTTGCCGAGATCAAAGCTTCTCCCGGTCCGGATGGATGAATTGCGTAATGTGCTGCTCATTTGTCTTCGTTCCTCAACAGGACGGCACCGGCTGCCAGAGTAAAGATAATCAGTCCGGGCACGGTCGCAACGGGGGCAGGCAGGAGAGCCGCGTTCCCCATGGCGCGGAAAACGCCCTGCGTGATGATGAAAAGAAGTCCGGCACCCAGGCACCAGACAGGAAGCCAGCTCCGGAATCCGACACGGGGCGGGATATAGACCACAGGAAGCGCAAGCAGCAACATGACAATGAAGGCGAAGGGCCGGAAAAGCCGTTCCAGGATGGCCGATCTGACCCAGGCCGGCGATTGTCCGATGGATTCGCGGCCCTTCAGTCCCCGGCGCATGGTGCTGATCGACAGAGGCGCGTTATCGAGCGACAGCCGCAGCACCTGCCGGGCCGAAAGATCGGACGGAATCTTTTCCTCTGCTTCCGGAACGGGGGCAGGGATGTTGCCCTGTTCCGGGACGGTCCAGCTTTTCACGTTGCGGGCCAGCCAGTATCCCGGACCGGAAACGGCCATATCCGCATGCCGTGCCCGGCGCAGAAGCCCGTCCGGTCCCTGCTCATAGAAATCGATGTCATGCACCTGGCGTCCGCGGCCGGTGATATAGCCGATATGTGCAACCCAGCTTTCGCTGTGGACCCAGAAGGAATGTCCTTTCTCAGGCTCAGGGTCGGTCTGGTTCCACCATCCGGCCAGCTCCAGCTCGGCCCGTGGCGTCACCTGATCCTCCACGACCGTGCTGATCACGCCGAGCATAAAGGTGGCGGGCAGCAGATAGAGCATGAGGCCGAGCGCCGAGAGCCCTGCGGACCGCAGGATCGTCATCTCACTGCTGACGGTCATGGCTGTCAGCAGCGTCAGACCGCCGATCAGCAGGCTGAGCGGCAGCGCCGTCTGCATCATCAGCGGCGTGTGTAGGACCATATAGGTCAGAACGCCGTACAGCCCCAGGTGGCGCTGCAGGATCGGCGTCATCTGTTCGAGCAGCGCCAGCACCTCCATCAGCCCGAGCAGGGCGGCGCAGGCAATGAACGTGCGACCGAGCAGCGCGCCGGAGAGATAGCGAAGCAGGACCAGACGCGGCCCGCGCGGCACGGACGGGGCGGCGATCATGATGAGGCGGCTCCGGATGCACGGGCGGACACAGGACGTCTGCGGCGCGGCAGAAGCCTCAGCATGTTGCCCCGGACGAGCATGAGCAGCAGCGATCCCGCGCAGAAAACGGCCGTGGGCATCCACAATGCCCATAACGGGGAGCCCTTGCCGGTCGCGATCAGGCTCTCCCCGAGCTTGCCGACATGGTCGTAGCTGACCAGCAGGAGCGCTGCCACGGCCAGTGCGGTATTCCCGCGTTTCCGTTTGCCGATGATGGCAAGTCCCGCCGCGAGGAAGACGATAAACGGCGTGGAGACGCTGCGGCTCAGGCGGAAATGCAGCTCGGCGCGCATGTCGGCAAGGGAGATATCCTGCGGAGCAGGTTCATTCCGTGCGAGATAGTACGCGAGCTGCCCGCTGGTCAGTTCCCGCTCGTCATAGCCGCGTTCGCGGAAGGCCGGAGCTGCGGCGCGGGTGATCAGACGCGTGGCCTGATCAAAGCGCGTGACGTTGGGAATACCGGTATGCGGGCGCGTCAGGATCAGGCCCTGGCTGAGCCGGATCTGCACCTCTCCGTTCAGGAGGTCAGAAAGGATACGTCCTTCCTTTGCGGAAATATCCCGCTCCTCATCGCCTGATGTGTCGCGGATGAAGACGTCATGAAGGACGGAGCCCGTATGATCCACCTGGCGCGCCATGAGGGACAGGGACGATGTGGGCGTGGCCATCACGCCAGGCTGCAGCACGGGGGACCAGCCCGCATGGCTGGCATAATAGAAGCCCGAACGGAACTGATAGCGTGCGTGGGGCTGGATATAGCCATAGAGCAGCATGGAAAACAGCCCGAGCAGTATGCCTGCAACCACAAACGGCACGGTAAAGCGTCCGATCGATACGCCGGAGGCCATCAGCGCATCGATCTCGTTGTTCTCACTCATCTTGCGGGTCACGCTGAAGACCGCCACGCAGAGTGCAGCGGGAAGCGCCAGCCCCAGATAATGCGGAAGCAGGTTGGCCAGAAGCCGGACAAAGGTGGAGAGCGGACTGGCTTCCTGTGCCAGGAGGTTCATCAGAACCAGCATTCTCTCCATAAGCAGGGCCAGAAGCACCACGAGCACCGTGATGAAAAAAGGCGGAACGAGCTGCTCGAAAATATAGACGTCCATCAGCCGCGGTCGCAGGGGCCGGGGCAGGATACGGAACAGGCGCAGCAGCCTGTCATGATGGGGGGGCGGAGCCTGCGGGATGATCCTGGTGTCGACAGGTGTCCCCGGAGCTGAGGAATGACTCATTCTGAGGTGGTTTTTCTTTCCCCGCCGGTTCGGCTCCGGCCGGTCTGCGAAGGACGCCGTGCCTTGCGGGTTGCAGGTTCGGCCATCTTACGACTGCCTGATGTCTTTTTTGCGGCCTTCCTGCCCGTTTCGTCCCTGCCGTGCTCCCCGGCCGGAAGATCCCCCGCGCTTTCTCCGGCGGGATCGCGGGCGATGTCGGGAGAGATCTCCTTCCCGGATTCAGCGCAGGGTATTCCGGGGCCGGAGGCGGGACGGCGGAACACGAATGGCTCAAGATCGTGTAGATGCCCGTCGGTTCCGAGACGCCTGGGATGGATACCGATCTGCCATTCCGGTCCGGTCGTGCCCGTATCCCGGCTGATGGTGATCCGGTTCCACCCGGCGGCCGTCTTCACACGCCCCGGGCGGTGAGAGGCGGCGGTGACGCCGATGAGCGGAATGGTTGTTCCCGGTACCCAGGAGATGGTGCCGCGATGCGAATGGCCGTGCAGCACGAGTTCGGCGCCTCCGGACTGAAGGACCTCGGCACACAGCCTCCAGTCCCGCAGCGCCTTGCGGTTCACCACAAGGTCGGGATGTGGCGGATGATGGATCATCACGACCCGGCAGCGGCCTTCCTCTCCCAGCTGCTTCAGCATGGCTTCCAGAGCGGAAGCCTGGGATGCGCCGATCCTGCCCCAGGCACAGAACGGCGGAGTGGGGACGGCGGAGTTCAGCCCGATCAGCGTGACATCGTCCTTCAGATGGCAGACCAGGGGATCGTGCGGCGTGATCATCCCCCCCTCCGGCGCCCATTGTCCGGGGCCGGTCTTCCAGTCCATCGGAACCATCGCATCGTGATTGCCGGGAATGACCATGCGCGGAAGCCCGAGCTCCGCAAGCCATGTGCGTGCACGCCGCAGTTCGTCCGGAAGCCCGAGATTGGTCATGTCTCCCGCGATCGCGAGCACGTCCGGATGTGCGGCATATATGTCTTTCATGACGGCAGAAAGAGAACGCCACACAAGAACGTGTCTCCGGCGCAGGGTCCAGGAAAAAAAACTCAGCAGCCGTTTTCCGGCCAGATCCCGCAGACCGGGAGAGAGTCCGAAAGGAAGATGCAGATCAGACAGATGCGCCAGCGTGACGGACACGAGCTACTCCAGGACCGGAACCGGACAGGAAAGAATATCGTTCAATAATCCTCTTGGTTCGCCAGGACCAGACGGCTTTTTTCCGGTTCCCGATTTGTGAAAACCGGTACAGACCGGAAACACAAGGTTACAGGAAAACAGCACCTGAACCGTCCTGCAGGTGTGGCAACTCCCTCGTGGCCGGGCTATAGACCGCGCGAGTCCAGTGTCCGGGACCTGTTACACATCCGGCTCTGTCCGTTCACGACCGGAGAGTGTGATCCTTGTCTTTTGCCGTCGTTCATAACCCCTGCAGCCGTATGAACGGATCGGACGGGGAGATATTCCGGACGCAGGGCAGGGAGATGCTCGGAGACCGCTTCCTCAGTCCTCAGGGCCGGGAGGCGCTGATCACGGAGGTGATGGCCCTGCGTGACCGGGCGATCGATACCGTCGTAATCGACGGCGGAGACGGCACCGTCAGCGACGTGATGACGGCCATCCACGCGGGCTGGTCCGGGGAAACCTTTCCGGATATCGCCATTCTGCCCTCAGGCAACACCAATCTGATCGCCGCCGATGTCGGGTTCGGCATGAGGGGAATCCCGGCGCTCGAGTGCCTGCTGGAGAAGGAACGCTGCGGACTTCTGCGCAAGCGGACCGCACGGAGACATCCGATCGTGCTGAGCTGGCCCGAAACCGGTCGCCGGGACGTGCTCGGTATGTTCTGCGGTCTTGCGGCCTTCACCCGCGGGATCGGCCTTGCGCATCAGCCCGCCATTCTGGATCACTATTCCCACAATACGGCCGTGGTCGTGACGCTCCTGTCCGCGTTTTCCCGGCTGCTGCACCGGGAGGGGCGGCGTGAGTGGCTCGACGGAACGCAGCTGACGATGTCCCGCGACGGAGGGGCCGGGGAGGGTGGTGCACGATTCCTGTTCCTCGGCACGACCCTGCACAGCCTGCCCTACGGCGTCTGGCCGTTCTGGGAGGGCGTGCCTCCGGGTGGCGCACTGGCCTGGCTGGAAATCATGCCGCATCCCCGCCGCCTTCTGCCGGCAACGCTCAGCCTGCTGTCCGGGCGGGCACCGGCCTGGCTGCGCGGCGATCCGGCCTTCCGCAGCGGCCGGTCCGCAACGATCACGATCCGCATGGATGAGCGCCTCGTGATCGACGGAGAGGAACTGGATACGGGCCCCCGCGGTGTCGTGACATTGTCGGAGGGAAAGGCCATTACCTTTCTCAGATCATGAGCACGCCCCCGATATCCGGAACGGATCCTGCAGCAGAGATCGCACACGGTCTCGTGGCCGAGCTGACGTCTCCGGTTCCTCCCGAGATTTCCGCGATGGCTGCCGCGATCGTCGGAGAGGCCCGGCCGCTGGGCGTCCTGTTCTACGGCTCCGTCGCCCGTGCCCTGGCAGGTACGGTGCAGGCCCGTGCGGGAGAAACCCTCTGTACCGGGATGCTGGATTTCTATGTGATCGTCCGGCGTCAGAAAGACTGGCCGCGCCGTCTGTCCTCCAGAATCGCCAATATTCTGCTGCCGCCGAATGTGGAATATCATGAGGTCCGGGAGGGGGAGCGGATTCTGCGGGCCAAGGTGGCTGTCCTTACCCTCAGCCAGTTCCGCAGACTGACACGTCCCGACGCGCTGGATAGCTCCGTCTGGGCGCGTTTCTCGCAGCCGGCCCGTCTGATCTGGGTTCGTGATACACAGGCGGCAGACAGTCTCCTGCGCTGTATCGTCCGCGCTGTCGCGGCGGCGGCGCACTGGTCCGCCCGTCTGGGTCCGGAATCCGGCCCGTCCCGGATATTCTGGGCCGAACTTTATGCCCGGACCTACCGCAACGAACTGCGGGTCGAGGCTCCCGGCCGGGAAAGGCTGCTTCTGTCGGGAATGACGGAGCGCAACGACGTGATGCTCCGTGCGGCCTGGTCCCTGGAGGGAATCCTGTCTGACCCGCATGCGGGCGAGATGCTCAGGCCCGCCCTTACAAATGCTGCACGGCGACGCGCCCTTTCATCCTGGCAGCTGCGCTGCAGGCTCGGAAGGCCGCTCAATCTGCTGCGTCTGGTCAAGGCGTCCTTCACCTTCACCGGCGGAGCGCGCTATCTGGCGTGGAAAATCGAACGTCACACCGGCATCAGCATGCCTCTGACGCCGTTTGCGGAAAAATACCCGCTTCTTGCCGCTCCGCGCATGGCCTGGCGGCTTATACGGTCCGGCCTGCTCTGCCAGCGTCAGGCCTGAGACCTGCCCGGTCAGGGGTGTTTTCCGTCCTGATCTCCGGTCCTGAGCCGGAAGACGAATTTTTTACTGTATTTCATGCCGGGATATCTTGTGTTCTGGTCAGGAAATAAGGACCATAACCGTCATGTCCCGCTGCTCAGCCCTCTTCCTTCCTGCTGCCCTGATCACCCTGGCACTTCAGGGGGGTATTCCGCAGGCGCAGGCGGACGGCTCTTCTGCGGCCTCCCCTGCGGCAGGCAGTGCCGCAGCCGGTCCGGACAGGGTTGCGGCGGAAACCGCGGCGGCGAAGGTTCTGGACAGCATCCGCGACAATCCCGCGCGGCTTACCCCTTTCCTCCGCGCATTTCCCAAGGGCGCGGACCTGCATAATCACCTGGTCGGGGCGGTCTGGGCGGAGCAGTTCCTTGACTGGGCCGCCGCAGACGGGCTGTGCGCCGATCCGCAGACCGGCCAGATCAGTGCCCCTCCCTGCCGCAACGGGATGCAGCCCGCAAAAAAGACGCTGGAAGACGGGGATGCAAGGACGCGCATGATCGATGCGCTGTCGATGCGCGATTTCGTGCCGACAGGTCAGGACCGGTCGGGGCATGATCATTTCTTTGCCACCTTCGCGAAATTCATGCCGGCAGCGAACGGCCATGACGGAGACATGCTGGCTTCAGCCATGCGTCAGGCCGCACGTGACCATGTGCTGTATCTGGAGCTTATGGTCTCTCCGCGTCTGTTTCCCGCCGCAAAACTGGGTGAGAAGCTCGACACGGATACGGAACGGGAAATCGGTCCGGCGCTCGATACGCTGATGCCGCAGATGCCGGCGTTCGTATCCGGTGCGCGGGCGGACATGGACAACGCGCAGGCCCGGGCACACGAGGAGCTGGGCTGCGGAACACCATCAGCGGAACCGGCCTGCGGCGTGACCGTGCGCTATCTTTACCAGACCGTGCGGACCATGCCGCCGGGCATGGTTCTCGCCCAGCTCGCTCTTGGCTATCAGCTGAAGAAATCCGATCCGCGTTTTGTCGGCGTGAATATCGTCGCACCGGAAGACGACCGGATTTCCCTGCGCGACTATACGCTGCACATGCAGATGTTCCGCGAACTCTCTCGGCGTGAGCCGGGCGTGCCGCTTTCCCTTCACGCCGGAGAGCTTTCTGAAAAGCTCGTACCGCCGGAGGACCTCCGCTTCCATATCCGTCAGGCCGTGGAGATCGCGGGAGCCCGCAGGATCGGTCATGGCGTGGACATCATGCAGGAGGATGATCCGTCCGGGCTGATGGTGGAGATGGCGAAGAAGAACATCCTGGTGGAGATCAATCTCACCAGCAATGACGAGATTCTCGGTGTGAAAGGCGCGGATCATCCGCTGATGACATGGCGGGATCACCAGGTTCCCGTCGCGCTGTCCACGGATGATGAGGGTGTCTCCAGAGGCAGCCTGACCACGGAATATCACCGCGCCGTTCTGGACTACCCCCTGTCCTATACCGATCTCAAGGACATCTCCCGCGCCGGTCTGGAATATGCGTTTGTGCCCGGAGACAGTCTGTGGGAAACCGATGCAGGATGGAAAATGAAACCTGTCTGCGCCGAGATTTCTCCGGAAACCGCGCCGCAGACGGGCGCCTGTCATGATTTTCTTGCGGGAAATGAGAAGGCGCGGCTGCAGTGGTCTCTGGAGGGTGCCTTTGTCAGGTTCGAACGTCAGGCAGCGGGAAATACGTTCTGAGAGACGGCACGGGCGGGGCATGACGGGAAAGGGCTGCATCCTTACCGGGATTCTGTGCCTGCTCTCCGGAACGGCCAGAGCGGATTCCCTGGGTCTGAAGGAGATCGAGCGCCTCAATCTCCTGTGTCGTCCGACACAGATTGTCTTCGCCGGAGACACGGACGCCATCGCCGCCTCCGGTAACGGCCGGATTTTCTATCGCAGGAATGGCGGGCACTGGGAGACATCTCCTGTCGAGACAAAGGGCGGTCGCGCTCTGGTCCGGCTGCCGGACGGGCGCTGGCTGATCTGCGATACAGAAAACCGCCGTCTTCTGCTGGTGTCCGATCTGTCGGGAAAGGAGGCCGCCACTCCCGTTTCCGCGCTGGGCGGTATAACGCTCGAGCGTCCGCTCGATATCCTCATGGAGCCGGGAACCCCCTTCATCTGGCTGCTGGACTCCGGACACCGCGTGTTCCGGTTTACGTCGGTGGACAGCCCTGCCACTGTGCTGCAGTTCCATCACCCGCAGGAAATCGGCGATCCGCGTGGTCTCTCCTTCTTTGACGGGCGGCTGCACATCATCGATTCCAGCCGGGGCGAGGTGATGCGGATCGATGATTTCTGGGATCGGCGCTACACCGTCTTCCGCGCTCCGCGTCCGCCGGGCACGCCACGTGACGTTCCGGCAGGCTCGATGTCCACCACCGGGCCGGTTCTTAACGACGTCCAGAAAATCGGGGAGTGGTATTACGGCTCCGATTTTTTCTCACCGACCTACGCAAAGGGCGGCGATATCACACCGGGCCGCCTGCTGCGCTGGAGGAACTGGAAGGATTTCCAGTCCGGAAAATGGGAGGATGTCACCCCCCTGCTTCCCGGCGGCGATGTGCGTGTGACGCCGTTCTTCCTGACGGCCCACAACGACAGCCTCTATATCCCCTATTTCGACGGGGAATCGCCCTGTTCCGGAGGCGGTGTCCTGTTCATGGCCGGAGCCGGGGAATAGCCGCGAAACAGGCTTCCCCTCAGGTTTCCGTCTCTCCGTTATTCCCGCGGTGCCGTCGGGCCAGACGCAGTGTGCCCCCGCCTCCCACCAGATGTCCGATCGGCGTCAGGGAGTCGATGTGATCGCAGACGATCTTGAACACCGCGAGCAAGGGCACGGAGAGGAACGCGCCGGTAATACCCCACATCCAGTCCCAGAATATCAGTGACGTCATCACCAGAACCGGATTGAGCGTAAAGCGCCGGGCGAGGAGCATCGGCGTGATCGTCTCTCCCTCCAGCAGATGGATGCAGAGATAGATCGTCGGCGCCACCAGCGCGTGAAGCGGATGCGCAAACGCGAACAGCCCGACAAAAAAGAAGATCACGACACCCGTCAGCGGACCGATGATCGGGATGTAGTTCAGCATAAACGCCATCACGCCCCACAGGAGCGGGTTGGGCATACCGACCAGCCAGCACTGGAGCATGTTCGCAGCGCCCACCAGCAGGTTCATCATGGTGATGGTCGCGAGATACCGGGAGATATTGCGCTCGACCTGGGATGCGATCTGGACCGCGCGGCGCTTGTCCGAAAAGGATGGCATGATCTCCACGAACCGGCGGAGGAGGGAGTCTCCTTCCGCCAGCAGGAAGAACAGCATGATAAAATAGGTGAAGAGCTGCCCCATGAAGTCGCGCGTACCCATAAGGACGCTGGAGCCGAAGGAGCCGAGACCGACCGAGACAGGCCCGCCCGGCGGCGGCTTCACGGGTGCCGCCGCGCCGCCGGTTGCGTTCATCAGCGCCTGCATCCGCCCTCCGGCCTCTTCCAGGAAGGAGATCGGCTGACGCAGGAAGGACAGTTTCTTCTGTGCCGCAGCCAGTCCTTCCGGCGCCCGTGCGCTCCATCCCGTGGCCGGCACGGAAATAGCTGCGACGATCATGCCCATCACGGTGAACATCAGCAGGATCAGCAGCAGGGCCACCAGCGGTTTGGGCAGATGCGTCCTGCGATGCAGGAACCGCATTGGCGTCAGGAGCACCATGTTCGTCACGATGGCCAGGACGACCGGAAGAATGAATTCCGAGGCGAGGCGCAGTGTGTAGAACACCGCAAGGATCGTCAGGACGATCAGGCAGATCCGGGAGATATTGATGTGCGAGGACCGCATCGCATCCCGTATCAGAGCCTCGCGCTGCAGTTCCTCCGCAATCTCGGCCTTCGTGTATTCCTCATCACCTGAAGGCATGGCAGCGTTTCCGTTTCTTCAGACGTGACAGGAGCAGGATGCGGAGCAGCAGGTGCGGTCATTCGCGGACGGGAAAGAGAGCGACATTCAGATCAGCCCTTTCAGACGCAGCAGACCGATGGCCGCAATGCTGACCATGCAGGTCATGCGGCCGTCCCTGATCATTTCCTCCACCTCCGTCAGAGGCAGGGTGTGGCAGGTGATGTCCGCCTCGGTGGACTCCCGCGCCGTCGGGCCCTGGGTCAGATCCTCCGCCAGCCAGACATAACCTTTCTGTGTGGTGTATCCGGCGCCCTGCCAGACCATCCCTGCACAGGTCATCCGGCCCGCGACCAGCCCGGTCTCCTCCCTCAGCTCACCACGGGCGACATCGGCCGGATCCGCTTCCGGCTCTGCCTCCCACATGCCCATCGGCAGTTCCCACAGGCGGCGGCGCACAGGGTAGCGATACTGCCGGATCAGCGTGACGACAGGTCCGTCAGATCCCCGGCCAAGCGGAAGGATGACGGCAAACTCCCCGCGTTCCACGACGCCGTAGAGCCCGTCCTTTCCGTCGGGGCGGCGGATGATATCCTCCCGCACCCTGGTCCATGGATTTTCATAGGCGATCCGGCTGGACAGCGTCTGAAAGCCGCCGTCGCTCTCTTCATCCGCGCAGGCCATGCCGTTCCGGATCAGATGATCATCCGGCATCACATCCGGTCTCCTTCCGCACTCCGCCACGGGCACATACTGCATCATGGGGATTTGTCTGTATGCTGTATCTCTCATTGCACAGAAACGCAGGCCTGTCCCCCGTCTCCGGAGACGTTCTTCCATGTCCACACAACCATCCCCGACGCTCCGCATCCTTGCGGTCGTTGTCTTCAACCTCCTGTGCTATCTCGTGATCGGGATGGAGATGGCCGTGGTGCCGCTCTTCGTGCATCTCACCCTGGGATACAGCGCGGCCATCGCCGGATTTGCCGTATCGCTGCAGTATCTCGCTACTCTGGTCACACGGACATGGGCGGGAAACCGGATCGATACGGGGGGACCAAAGCCAGTCGTCATCACCGGGCTGATCACCGGGGGGCTGTCGGGCTTTCTGCTGATCGCAGCCGGATATCTGGCCGCGATGCCCGCTCTTGCCCTGACGCTCGTCCTGCTGGCCCGGGTCGTGCTGGGCTTTACCGAAAGCTGGATCGCCGTCGGGGCCATCATGTGGAACATCAGCCGCATGGGCAGTGAGCGTACGGCTCTCGTCATCTCCTGGAACGGTGTCACGTCCTATGGCGGTATCGCCCTCGGTGCGCCGGTTGCCACGGTCCTGTTTTCCATGCACGGCCCGGGAGCCGGATTTCTCGGGGGACTGCAGGGTACCGGCCTGCTGACCGCGCTGCTTCTGCTGGGTGGTGTGCCCTTCGCTTTCCGTCCCGCCGCGACACGACCGGCCGCGCAGACCGGCCCGCGCCCGTCCGTTCTTTCCGTGTTGCGGACCGTTCTGCCTTATGGCCTGGGCCTGGGCTGCGGTTCGGTTGGGTTCGGTGCCGTCGCGTCCTGCCTCGTGCTTTTCTATACCAGCCGGAACTGGGGCGGTGCGGCTCTGGCTCTGGCGGCTTTCGGCGGTCTGTTCGTCATGATGCGCTTCGTTTTTGCCCGCTATATCGACCGGCTGGGTGGCGGCGTGATCGCGGGCATATCGATGCTGCTTGAGGCTGTCGGGCTGATCGTGACGGGGCTGGCGCCGTCTCCGGTTCTGGCGGGGCTGGGCGCCGGGCTGACAGGCGCCGGATTCTCCCTTGTCTTCCCGGCGCTCGGCGTGGGGGCCGTGGCGTCTGCCGGAGAGGCCAGCAGAGGGGCGGCGCTGGGCGGGTATTCCATCTTCCTTGATCTCGCGATCGGCCTTTCCGGTCCTCTTCTGGGGCTGATGGCGCGGCTGGAAGGTTACCCTTCACTGTTTTTTGTCTCCGCCTCCTTCGCCGTCCTCGGCGCGATTCTCAGCTTCTGGCTCCATATCGGCTCGGGCAGGACGGATCGGGCCGTCGCGCCCCGTAGCGGAGGTGTCAGAAATCCGTCATGATCCTGCGAAGAAAGAAAAAAATTTAAGGAAAGCCTCTTCGTATGAAAGATACGCTGTCAGCCGTCGCCGTGTTCTGTGGCTCCCGTTTCGGAAATAATCCAGGTTATGAACAGGCCGCCCGGGAGATCGGCGCCGGTCTGGCCCGGGCCGGTCTGCGTCTTGTCTATGGCGGGGGCGATGTCGGTCTGATGGGTGCGACAGCGGATGCCGCCATCGAAGCCGGAGGACAGGTGACCGGCGTGATCCCATCCTTTCTTGAGGCAAGGGAGATCATGCATCAGGGCGTGGCCGAGCTGATCATCACGGAGGACATGCATGAGCGTAAGACCATCATGTTCGGCCGGGCGGATGCATTCCTGATTCTGCCAGGTGGTTTCGGAACGTTTGATGAGCTTATGGAAATCACCACCTGGAAGCAGCTCCAGCTCCACACAAAGCCGGTGATCATCGTGAACGTCCTGAACTGGGCGGACAGCGTACTGATGATGCTGGATGCCGCCGTTGCCCAGGGGTTTGCCTCCGCCGATGCGCGCGCCCTGATCGAGACCGTGCCGGACACGGCCGCGGCTCTTCGCCGCCTGGCGGCATCAGGCGTTATGGCGAACTGCTGAAAATCCGGTAAATTCCCCTTGCGTGCGGGCCGGATGCGCTATATACGGCCCGTCCATCGGAGTGTAGCTCAGCCTGGTAGAGCACTGTGTTCGGGACGCAGGGGCCGGAGGTTCGAATCCTCTCACTCCGACCATTAAACGGCCCGGCAGATCAGCCGGAGCCATGCAGCCCCAGAATGGCTGATTTTTCCCGGAAACGGAAAAATGAACAGGTTTCGGACACCGGTCGGAAACCTTCTTGTCACAAATATCTCCTATTGTTCAGCAGACGTCCCGCCCGGACGGCGATATGCCGTTTCCCGTGCGCAGAAGAATCCCTGTTCAGGAGAGCTCCATGCCTTTCCGTAAATCCCTTCGCTTTTCTCTGGCTGCAGCTCTCTGCACCGTTCTCGCATGCGCGCCCGTCATGTCGGCCTTCGCGCAGCGTGGCGGCGGTCCCGGGGGCCCCGGCGGAGGCGGTGGTGGCTTCCGTGGCGGCGGACCGGGCAGAGGTCCGGGTGGTCCGGGCGGCGGCGGATTTCGCGGAGGCCCCGGATGGGGGGGCGGTCCCGGCGGCGGCTTTCGTGGCGGGCCGGGTGGCGGATTCCGCGACGGCGGGTTTCGTGGTGGTGGTCCCGGCGGCTGGCGAGGCGGCGGCTGGGGCGGTGGTCCGCGCGGCTGGGGTGGTGGTGGCTGGAGAGGAGGCTGGGGCGGCGGTGCGTGGGGTCATGGCGCCTGGGGGCCCGGTGCATGGGGCTGGGGAGGCTGGGGTCCGGCCTATTACGGCTGGGGCGGCTATCCCTATGCAGGTGGCTGGGGCGGCTGGGGCTGGGGCTGGGGCGCGCCGTTCGCGTTCGGCTCCCTGCTCGGAATGGCCGCTGCCAGCTCCGTCACCTATGACGGCGTCAGCAGCTATGATTATTACAACGGCGCGGCCGCCGGCTACCAGCAGGCACCGCCTTACGGATATGACGGGTACTGAATATCCCGGGCAGACATAAGGACAGATATTTCCTTCTCCGCGGCCCGGAGCCGGAACCGGTCAGAGGACCGGAACGCGGTGTCCGGGTCGTCCCCCATCTCAGGACGACCTGCGCGGAGACCCTTTTTGACTGGCCAGAATTTTAACGCCTGCCTTGATTTCGTCCGCACGGCGGAAGGCGGATACAGCAGCGATCCCAAAGATCCGGGGAACTGGATCACCCCCGGGAAAGGGCAGCCGAAGCAGTTTGTCGGCAGCCGCTACGGTGTCAGCGCACCGGTGCTTGCCGCCTGGCTGCATCCGCAGCCCGTCACAGCCGATATGATGCGGACTCTCGATGTTGATACGTTCGGGGCCATCGCCCGGTCCCGCTACTGGAATCCGCTCAGCGCCTCCGCCTTTCCGGCAGGAATCGATCTGATGCTGTTTGATTTCGGCTGGAACTGCGGCGTCGGTTCCTCGGCCATTCTGCTTCAGCGTATGGTCGGCGCCCTGCCCGATGGCGTTATAGGCCGCCGGACCCTGGATGCGTTCGACAACGCCGCTCCGGCAGATATTCTGCCACAGATCAGCCCCGAAAGCCTGACCACCCTGCACAGCCGCCTCGGGCTTCCGCCCAGCAGCGGAATCGGGCCGGAAGTGCAGCGTGCGATCTGTCGTCGGGGCGGGCTTCCTGCCGTTATGGTGCTGGTGCTCAGCGGCATGCAGGAACGGGAATACCGGACGCGTGCCGGGTTCAGGCGCTATGGCCGGGGCTGGCTCGCCCGCACGCGCAGGCGGACGGAAACGGCGCTCGCAATGGTCAGCGCGGAGGCAGCGCGCTCTCCGGACGGCTGTGTGCTCACGCCGGTCTGACGATTTCCCGTCAGACAGTATTTTCCCGCCGGGCCGTATTGACCGCGCCTGCGGGGGTTCCCATCATGCAGGGATGAAGACCCCTGCCGTCTCCTCATACCAGGCGCTTCTGAAGAGTCTCCGGACCTCCGGGAAGCGCCAGTCCGGGAAATACCGCCGGAAACTGGCTGCCGAGACCGGAGCGGTCGCGATGGAGTGCGCCGCTGCGGCCATCGCCGGGGATCAGGAAATGATCCGGCAGGGCAGCGCCGATTTCCTGATCCTGATGGCACGTCTGTGGGCTGCCGAGGATGTCAGCCCTGACGCGATCTGGAAAGAACTTCATGCCCGTATCGAGGCGGGTGAGGTCTATCGTCTCCTCAGCGCCGCCCCTGATCGCAGGCCACTTTTGCGCGGTCCCTGGAGCACGGCATCCACCAAACTTCCCTGAACGCGCATCCGGTGGCATAAGCACCCGGTTCTCACGCAGCCGCCCGTGACGATTCCCGCCCGTATGACGGAGCCAGCCGGACCTTGTCTGTATCGGACCTGTTTTCCTCTCCGCATGTCCCGGATGCCATTATCGGTGCGGCCGTAGTATTCTCTGCCATCGCCGGTCTGATACGCGGCGCGGTGAAGGAGCTGGTCAGCCTTCTGGCCTGGGCCGGGGGCCTGGCCGGAGCATGGACACAGGGCGCGATCCCGGCCCGGTGGATCAGCGGATGGGTCACGAACCAGACCGCAGCGCATGTCCTGGCCTTTATCGTGATTTTCCTTCTCGTCTTCAGCGTGATCCGTCTTGGCGGCAATGTTGTGATTTCCGCCGTCAGGACCACATTCCTCTCAGGACCGGATCATGTCGCCGGACTGGCCTTCGGGCTTGCACGGGGGGCGCTGATCATGCTCGCGATCTATCTCTCGGCCGGAATGGTGGTCCCGCAGGAGCGGGATCTGATCCTTCAGGGCAGTCTTTCGGAACCTCTCCTGAAACGGGGTTCCGCTCTTTTATCCGGTTTCATACCGGGTTTTCAGGGCTCAGACCTTGCGCAACAGAGCGCATCAGGCCATGAGCACGCCCATCAGCCGGATCACCAGTCCGGCTCTTCAACCTTCTGACAGGGTGACCGGCGCTTCGTCTCGCCGGATCATTCCGCCGCCGGGGAGGCACAGGTACTATGGCGTTTCTTTCGTCCCGGATGCTGACATCAGCAGACTGCCCGGCAGAAGACCAGGATGATACGCTCCATGAGGAATGTGCGGTCTTCGGCGCGTGGGATATCGCCGATGCAGCCGCGATTGCCGCTCTGGGTCTGCACGCGCTTCAGCATCGCGGGCAGGAAGCCTCCGGCATCGTCACCCATGACGAAAGCGGCTTCCATTCTCATCGCGGTCTCGGCCTCGTGGGCGACGTATTCGGAGACCAGCGCGTCATAGCCGGACTTCCGGGCCGCAATGCCGTCGGGCACAACCGCTATTCCACGACCGGCGACACGCTGCTCCGCAACGTGCAGCCGCTTTTTGCCGAATTCGAGTTCGGCGGCCTGGCCGTGGCCCATAACGGGAACCTCACCAACGCCAACGTGCTGCGCCGGGCACTGATCCGCCGCGGCTGCCTGTTCCAGTCCACCACGGACAGCGAGGTGTTCATCCACCTCATCGCCATCTCGCTCTACGCCACGGTCGAGGACCGGCTGATCGATGCCCTCAAGCAGGTGCAGGGCGCCTATTCCCTCGTGGTTCTGTCCGAACACGCGCTGATGGGCGTGCGCGATCCGATGGGCGTCCGCCCGCTGGTGCTTGGCCGTATTCCCGGCGCACCGGACGATGCCTCGGGCTGGATTCTGTCATCGGAAAGCTGCGGTCTCGATATCTGCGGCGCGGAATTCGTGCGTGACGTGGAACCGGGCGAACTGGTCATCATCGATAAAAACGGTGTCCGCTCCATCCGGCCCTTCGCTTCCACACGCCCGCATTTCTGCGTGTTTGAATATATCTATTTCGCACGTCCGGACTCCGTGCTTGACGGCCGCTCTGTCTATGATGCCCGCAAGCGCATCGGGGAGCAGCTCGCTCAGGAAAGCGAGGTTGAGGCCGATGTCGTGGTCCCGGTTCCGGATTCCGGCGTTCCCTCGGCCATGGGCTATTCCCAGGCCAGCGGTATTCCCTTCGAACTCGGAATCATCCGGAACCACTATGTCGGACGGACCTTCATCGAGCCGACGGACCAGATTCGCAATCTCGGTGTCCGGATGAAACATTCGGCCAACCGCCCGACCCTGGACGGAAAGCGCGTGATTCTCGTGGACGACTCGATTGTCCGCGGCACGACCTCACGCAAGATCGTGGATATGGTCCGCGCCGCCGGTGCCCGGGAGGTGCATATGCGCATCTCCTCCCCGCCGACCCGCAATCCGTGCTTCTACGGCATCGACACTCCGGAGCGCAGCAAGCTGCTGGCGGCCCAGCACGATATCCCGAAAATGGCCGAGCTGATCGGCGTGGACAGCCTCGCCTTTATCTCGCTCGACGGTCTGTATCGCGCGCTCGGCCATGATCATCGTGATCCGGAGTCGCGCCCCTATTGCGATGCCTGCTTCACCGGCGACTATCCGATCCCGCTGATCGATCAGGAAGCCGGCGCGGCCTGATGGTACCGGCCGGTCCGGGAGACAGGCCCGTGGCGCTCATTACAGGAGCAGGCCGGGGGATCGGCCGTGCCACCGCACTCGCTCTGGCGCGCCGGGATGTGCACTGCCTGCTTCTGGATCGCACGCCTGGCAGTCCGGAGGCCACCGAACAGGCCATCAGACAGGAAACCGGCCGGACAGCCACGATCCTGCCGTTTGACCTGACCGATCGTGAGGCGATGCTTCGTATCGGTCCGTCCATCGGCCAGCGTTTCGGACGGCTCGATCTTCTGGTTCATGCCGCCGCCCCTTTCATGCCGCTTGCGCCGCTCACGCATTTGCGTGATGCCGATCACGATCGCGCCGTTGCCGGTCGGCTGACGGCAACGATGGCGCTTCTGCGGGCCTGCACACCGCTGCTGCAGGCCGCTGCCTCTCCGGCTGCCGTGATTCTCACAAACGGATTTCTGGCTGAGCAGGCACCCTGGCGCAGTCTGACGGCGCCTTCAGAAGCTGCGGTGCAGGCGCTGGTCCATGTGTGGGAGCAGGAGCAGGCGGAGTACGGTCTGCGTGTGGTTCTGCACGATCCCGGCCCCTGCGCGACCCGGCTGCGGGCACAGTATTTCCCGGCAGAGACGCAAGCACTTCAGGCGGATCTGACATCTCCCGACGAGGCGGCTGATATCATCGCCGGACTCTGCCTCGGACCAGCTTCTGCCGTATGACGGCTCTGACTTGCCCGAAGACGGAATACGCGGGAAACTCAGCTACAAAATGGGATTTTACCCGGAGAAAAAACCGATGATCACCGGAGTATCGCGTTGCCGTGCCCCGTATGCCCTGGCCCTGGCCCTGGCCGTCCTGCCCGTTGCTGCCGCGCGGGCGGATGAGGGTGATGACGGCCCGAAGAAGCCTGATATGCACGAGATGGCCGCACATCCGGGCTTTACGAAAGTGCACAAGGATTTCAGCGCCTATCGCTACCGTCCGGCGGGCGACATCGTAAAGGAGCAGCCGGACACGGATCGTCTGATGTTCTGGACGAAGGAGGGGCAGCCGGACGGCTATGCCCAGCGGCGCGGTGACAGCATCATCTATTACAACGCCGCGGGTAATGCGATTCGCGTCCAGCGGCTCCAGCCGGGTGAACTCGACTGATCAGCCTTTGTGGCGGACGAGTTCATAGAGGCCGACCGCCGCAGCCACGGAGACGTTGAGGCTCTCCATTCCGCCGGCCATCTTCAGGCTGGCGACCTCGTCACAGGTCTCGCGGGTCAGGCGGCGCAGACCGCTGCCTTCTGCCCCGAGGACGAGCGCGACCCGGCGGCCGCTGAAGCTCGCGCCGTCGAGCACCGGTCCGTCCGCATCGAGGCCGACCGTCCAGATCCCCTGCTCCTGCAGCTGCACAATGGTGCGGGACAGGTTGACGACGCGGACCAGAGGCACGCGTTCGAGCGCGCCTGAGGCGGCCTTTGCCAGCACGGTGCTCTCGGGCGGGGCATTACGGTCCTGCATCACGATACAGGCTGCTCCGAAAGCCGCCGCAGATCGCAGGATTGCCCCTGCGTTACGCGGATCCGTCACCTGATCCAGCACCAGAACCGGCCCGGGACGCAGCAGCGCATCCTCTATGGAGATGGCCTCCAGCGGCTCGACCTGAACGGCCGCTCCCTGATGCACGATATCCGCGCCGACGACCTGATCAAGCCGGGCGCGCTCGACGATTTCGACGGAGGACGGGAGAGGTACGGACAGACGCTGTGTCAGCTCATCCCTGGCGGCATCCGTCAGCAGCAGACGCAGCACCGTCCGGTCCGGATTTTCCATGACGGCCTGCACCACATGCAGACCGGCCAGCCAGCATGGTCCTCCGGGACGGGAGGAGGAATGCGTGTGCCGGCGGGGGGACCGGGCGTGTTTCTGCGCGGGCTGGCGGGAGCCGTCGCGAGGGGAGCGGGAAGAAGACATGATGCTGCTATACGCTGCAAACACGCTGTCGTCATGAGGGCCGGAGCCTGCATACCGGAAAAAATCCGCTCCGGACGATTGACAGATCAGTCCTGTATCCGTAATCCGGGGCCCGTCGGAAGGGTGCCCGAGTGGCTAAAGGGGGCGGACTGTAAATCCGCTGGCGTACGCCTACGTTGGTTCGAATCCAACCCCTTCCACCATATTCTACTTCCGTAGACATCCATACATCACCGCAAAGCCTTGTCGCGACTGCGGTTTTTCGTGCTTCCTTTGTCCGCCATAGTGCGCGGCAATCCGCATCCATCCGGCGCATTTGCGGGTAAAGGAAGCGGGGAATGCGGGTAAAATGCTGACCGATACCGAGGCGCGGAATGCGCACCCGACGGAGCGGTCCTGTCGGCAAGGGTATAGCAGTCGAGAACGGCCATCATCGTCGGCATTCTTTCCGACAGGACACCATTACGCGGGACTGGCTGCGTAACAGCCTTGATCGTGCCACGACCTATTGCATCTGCGGTCCGGATTCATTTATGCATGACATGATTGAGGTTCTGCGCAGTGAGGAACTTCCGGGATCTCATATCCGCGGCGAGATTTTTGGTCCGGCATCTGATCCGGCCATGGGAATCTGCTCATGGCTGTCAGACGGTATAATCGCTGGAAAAAAACGGATAATTTCTACTGTTAGGTCAGGGTATAGGTTGCTGCAGCATGGATGCTTCCTGCGGAAAGAGAGTTTCCTGATCTGTAATACTGAGAAATCAGAGGAAGACTGGATGAGGACGTTCTGAATACTCCACGGTTGCTGTCTGTGCCGAATGTAAAGGGGGATGATGCGGTATAAAGAAGCCTTACATCCACTCCCTCTGCTGTTCCTGTATTTTTCAGAACACCCTGAATACCTGATGATGGTCCGTTTGCATCCAGTCTGAAAAGGATTGTCACATCGGGCTGACAGTTCAGAATGATGGAAAAAGAGGTATTGTTCGCTGTCGAGCCGATGGATGAAAGATCAGAAGTTTTTCAGGTATTAAGAATGACGTCTATTGAAGGATTAACAAAACTGCATGTAGAAGAGCTTATCGTTACATGGTATGACAGTACAAAGTAAGTCTATATAGCATTATAAATCATGTATTTCACCATATTTACAGAGGGAATTGTTAATTTTCCGGAAATATTTCCTGTTTTTATAAGATGGATGTTTAGTCCCGGAATTTGATGGTGCATTATTTTCACATGAGTGGAAGGATGCGCTATGGGCCAGGTTCACCACGGAAGCGCCACGACGACAGCGGCAGTCCGTCGAGCGATACAACATAGTCAAGAGAGCCTGAGGGTTCTGGCGA
>NZ_JAJJND010000186.1 GCF_029759835.1 Acetobacter sp. AN02 | reverse complement strand
ATCAGCATCCTGTGAATCACATTTTTAGCCCAATGGGTACCCCGTGAGTCTGATCAAGAAACGGTTGGTATTATGTCACACGGGCCCTTTCGACGCTGCGTGAGGCCGGGATCCGCATCACCCTTGATGATTTCGGCACCGGTTATTCCTCGTTCGGCTTTCTGCGGAACTATCCGGTTGAAAGTCTGAAAATCGACTGCGATTCCACGAAGGATATGATGCAGGAGACCTCGATCCGCGCAATCGTGGAATCGATCGTCCGGCTGGGGAAAGCCCTGTCCCTGAATGTGATTGCAGAGGGGCTGGAAACGGAGGAGCAGTATTCCGTTCTCCGCGAGTTCGGCTGCCCCGTGGCCCAGGGGTTTCTCTTCGGAAGCGCCAGACCGACCGATACCGTTGCAGCCCTGCTCGAAAGCGGAAAACAGACATCAGCGGGCGGGTGAGGCGTTATCTCCCCGCCATCAGGCTCAGCATATCGACAGGACTGAAAATGATAAGCATATTTTGTAAATCCCCTTATTAATCATGTATTTTTACGACAACTTCAGGAAGGAAATTCCGGAGATTACAGAAGCAGGGCAGCTTTACGCTTGACACAATCCGCATGGTAAGCCAGGAGAGGCACCAAGTGAGCCGGTAGCTCAGCCGGTAGAGCATTCGACTTTTAATCGAATGGTCGTGGGTTCGAGTCCCACCCGGCTCACCATTCATCCGGAAAATCTACAGAAATCCGCTATTTTGTGGCAGATTAAATAATCCGGTTAGACAATTTTCTTTCTTACGAGGGCTGCCATCCTCTCGTCCGCCATGGGGCCTGATGGCCGCGCGCGCGTATCTGTCCGCCTCATTGAGCGTCCTATGTCCTGCTATCGCGCCGATCTGATGGGGGCACACTGGTGCCTTTGACAGGATCTTCGTCGCCCTGACAGAACAGGCTGGCCGTTCGAAGTGTCTGTTGATCGATGCAACACATCTCAAGGCACATCGGACATCGGCGTCCCTGCTCAGAAAGGGGCTTCTACCAACCGTTGATTGCTATAACCTATGCGCCCAATTGCGCAGTCCGATTGACATGATGCGCCAAGGTTGTTCGACG
>NZ_JAJJND010000185.1 GCF_029759835.1 Acetobacter sp. AN02 | reverse complement strand
CGTTCCCACTGATCGTCGCGTAAACCGTAACGCCGCATCTGTCTGTCTCCATCAAAACCGGGAAAACAGTCTGCACACACAGCCACAAAGTACAACCCTCACGTGCCGCAATCAGCCCTTAACTGACGACACGCCGTAAGGTGATTTCAGGACACTTCCTGTCAGAAGACAGGAACAGAACCTTTGAGCATTTCTTCAGATATTTCCGGACATCCGCCAGACAGCGGAGAAGCTCTTCAGATTGCGGGGCGACTTGAGGAAGCGAGAGCGGCCTATCTGCGCGCGCTTGAACAGAAAGCTGATGATCCGAGACTTCTCAGCAATTATGGCGGTCTGCTGTTTGCCCTGGGAGAATTTCGTGAAGCTTCCGGGATTCTGATGAAAGCGGTTGCTCTTAAGGCAGATTTTCCTGATGCGTGGTCCAATCTCGGGAATACTTTTCTGCAACTTCAGAAATACGGTGAGGCGATTGATGCCTATACGCGGTGTCTGCGGCTGCAGCCGGGGCATCGAATGGCACTCAGCAACCTTGGCGTGGCGCTGGACGGGCTGGGAGAGCATGCTGCGGCTCTGAACTTCCATAATACGGCCATCCGGATTGATCCGGATAATCCCGAGAGCCGGACCAACCGGGCCATCAGCCTTCTTGCTGCAGGTGATTATCCGGAAGGATTTCGGGAATATGAATGGCGCTGGAAGTCCCGTACGACAAAGCAGCATGGGATTCTCACGCCTTTATGGGATGGAACGCCTTTTGAAGGGCGCACGCTTCTGATCCATACCGAAGGCGGATTTGGCGACGTGCTTCAGTTCGCGCGCTTTATTCCCATGACGAAGGCGCGTGGCGGTCGTGTGGTTCTCCGGATCCGTCCGGAACTGAGGACGCTTCTGTCCCGAATTCCCGGCGTTGATATGATCGTTTCCGATCAGGAGCCGGTTCCTCCGCATGATTTTCAGATTCCTGTGCTGAGTCTGCCTCTGGCTCTGAGGATTACGACAGCGACGATCCCGTTTGCTCAGGGTGACGTGCTCCCCGAAAATGTAACCATTTAAAAGTAGAGTCCGATCGAGAAGGATACGGACGAATGAAACGCAGTCGTTTTACGGA
>NZ_JAJJND010000184.1 GCF_029759835.1 Acetobacter sp. AN02 | reverse complement strand
CGACTGCGTTTCATCCGTCCGTATCCTTCTCGATCGGACTCTACTTTTAAATGGTTACATTTCCGGGGGGCACGTCATTAACGGTGGGTTCACACCCGCCCAGAAACTAAAAACAGCTGCCTGAATTCTCATTCAACGCCCTATTAAAAATGGGGAGATTACCGGGGCACAGGCTCGAGATCCGGCTTTTTCCTGTGACCCTTTGAGACAAAACCCTCCTTATCCATGAAGTCCTCATTCGCTTTGAGCGATAAGCTGTATCAGCTCAAACGCCTGAGGCCGCACTGGTTTTATCTAACAACACCTCTATCAATCACGCACCATCACTGGCGGCGGTATCCGTTGTCTTCCATTTGTTCAGCGTCTGGATGACCAGAATTTTGAACATCAGCACCGGATCAAACAGCGGACGTCCGTCTTTACTTCCGTCTGAACAGGCCAGAGCCAGCTCCAGATCAGGGCGAAATACCTCAAAATCCACAGTCCGGGATAATGTTTCGAGCTGACCGTCAAGCCCGTTCAGCCGAGCAAGGCGCTCTTCAACATCAAAGAAACCCAAGCTGCTTCATCTTCCACCATCGGCAATCAACGCCGAAGAAATGGAATCACACGGACTAGGTTCTGTTGACAAAAGACGGTAGCCACAATTTTACGGCTGCGAGGTTAAGAAAGGCGAGAAACGATATTCTTGTCTTGTCATAGCGTGTGGCGATACGTCGGAACTGCTTCAGCCTGTTGAACATCCGCTCGATACGATTGCGATCTCGGTAACTTCGGAAATCGCACGGAATATCCTCTGTGCGGTTTGAACGCGGCGGGATTACAGGAAGAATGCCTCGAAAAAGCAGACTCTCCCGTATCCTGTCACTATCATATCCCTTGTCGGCCAGAAGCCGGCGCGGTGTTGCGACCGGCAGGTCCATCAGGGCATCAGCGCCGGAATAATCAGAAACTTCACCACCCGTCAGGTTGAAGCCAGGAGGGCGTCCCTGACCGTCAGCACGGGCGTGGATCTTGCTCGTAAAGCCGCCGCGGCTGCGACCAAAGCCTTCCTCATACCAACCGTTGATTGCTAGAACCTATGCGCCCAATTGCGCAGTCCGATTGACATGATGCGCCAAGGTTGTT
>NZ_JAJJND010000183.1 GCF_029759835.1 Acetobacter sp. AN02 | reverse complement strand
GGTGAATCACAGGGCGATCCAAAACGATACCCTAAAGAAATCAAATATGAGTCAGGGCATCCCAGAGTTGGTATTATACATTCTAAAAAACCCAGAAATCAGCCTCGCATCAGCTTGTTTCCAGCTTTGCAACAGAGCCGGCCAGATCCTCCGTATAATCCGGCGGCCGGTTCTCCCGCCATGCCTGCGGCAGCGCTTCCACACTGCGCCGGAGCACCGATATTTCAGCACGCAGATCATCAAACGCGCGCTGCACCGAACCTTCCTCTGACATCAGACGCCTTCTTTTTTCTGCATACTCTTAACCACGCCAAAATCAGACAACCCGCTCAAGCCCCAGATGTGTCACAAACGGATCAAAGTCCCGGTCACTGTAAAGAAGCCGATACCCGCTTACGATGCACCGTGTGGCAATCAGGGTATCAATGGTCTTGCGGATGGTAATGCCTCTGCTGCGCAGGTCACGGAAATACCGTGCTGCCTCGATCATGACATCACGTCCTCCGATCTCAACCAGATCCAGAGCGCCAAGCAGTCTCCGCGCCTTGTTGAAATCCCGCTCGCTGGAAAAACCCTGAAGAACTTCCGTCATCATCAGATCCCCGATAGCGACAGGTTCTTCGCCCAGAAGACGATCCAGAACCTCAGCCTGTGGCGTAACCGTACCCCGGAAAAAATCGATCCAGACCGATGAATCGACCAGAATCATGCGTCAGAACGCATAGTATCGAGGTCACCCTTCCAGTCGAACTTTCCACGCAAAGTGCGGAGTTCCCGCTGCTGCTTCAGCCTGATCAGCATCCGCAACCCGAGTTCAACCGCTTCCTTCTTGGTTTTAACGCCTGATGCCCTCAGGGCATCTGTCATAAGGGTATCATCAATAATGATGTTGGTTCGCATAATGTGTATCTCCTGAGTAAAAAATACACATAAATACGATATCTTTCCAGAAAAATCCTACATCCCCATATCCATGCCACGCGACCTAGACCGCGACAGGGACTGCTCCCTCTGATGAGGATGCAGCCCGTGATCGAGCGTCGATCCCTTCCTAGGTGTTTAGTCCCGGGATTTGGTGGATTGGGTTGATGATGAATCGATCTGGTTCTGAAGTCCATATTTTGCAGATGTA
>NZ_JAJJND010000182.1 GCF_029759835.1 Acetobacter sp. AN02 | reverse complement strand
ACGGCTTCACGCAGCATAAGACAGGTCAGCCTCAGCCCTATGATCCGCAAAATGCCCAACCCGACAGGCTGCTAGAGCAACTTCAACCGCCAAACAAAAGCATCTGAAGAAATTTTCTTCAAAGCGACACTGTAATGCCGCCATCAACCGTCAACATATGACCGTTTACAAAGCTTGATGCATCAGACGAGAGAAAGACAGCTGCGCCAACAAGTTCTTCTACATTACCCCAACGCGCGGCAGGAGTTCTCTTACGTAACCAGTCTGTAAAAACTTCGTCTTCTACAAGCTTTGAATTCATCTCCGTTGCGAAATAACCTGGTGCAAGCCCATTGATCTGAAGCCCATATTTAGCCCAGTCAGTTGCCATACCCTTAGTCAGGTTTTTCACTGCTCCTTTAGTTGCCGTATAGGGCGCAATACCCGGCCGGGCCAGTTCACTCTGCACAGAACAAATATTGACGATCTTCCCTCTGTTTCGCGGGATCATATGCTGCGCAACTGCCTGCCCTACGAAAAAGACAGAATTAAGATTCGTCGAAATCAAATCGTCCCAATCCGCTCGCGCAAATTGCTCAAGCGGCGCACGGCGCTGAATACCAGCATTGCTAATGAGAATATCGATTGGGCCATCTCGTTCCTCGATCCGCTCAACGCCAGCGATCACGGCTTCCTGATCCGTGACGTCAAACGCTTCAACGGATGCCGTGAACCCGGCATCCGTCAGTTCAGCGCAAACCGCCCGTAGGCGTTCTTCATTCCGCCCATTCAGGACAATCTCGGCACCATAGCTTGCAAGACCTCGCGCCAGCGTAAGGCCAATCCCCTGAGAGGAACCCGTTACAAGGGCGCGACGTCCCACGAGTGAAAAGAGATCACGATCTGGCATTTTAGAACATCCTTTACTACCAAACGCGCTTTGGTAGCAGCGTTCACACACAACGACGCTACACGTCTTCGTGGGAAAATCCATCGAATACGATAAGAGAAAATATAAACTCCGCAATCACATAAGGTGTTTAGTCCCGGGATTTGATGGGCTGGATTGATGATGAATCTTTCTGGCTCTGAAGTCCAGATTTTGCAGACGTATTCGTAAGGGGTAAGGCCACTGAGGGTCTTGAGTCTTCGCCCG
>NZ_JAJJND010000181.1 GCF_029759835.1 Acetobacter sp. AN02 | reverse complement strand
CAGCATAACTTAAGAAAACCAGTCTCCGCCAATCCCGGGGCGGTTCAAGGTGATATTTGTGCAACAAAGTAGGTTCTGAGCCGAAAAAGTATTGAAATTATTTTTTGAGCTGACGTTATGTTTTCATGATTTTAGTGCCAGGCCAGTTTTGTGACGTAACCATGTTTTTCGCCAGATCTATGAGAATTTCGCGCACGGCTAGACCAGCTTCCGTTTCTGGAATGCTTTCCGGTACACAGAGGGACACATCCTCCTGTATCACGGGACTACATAGTTCATACACACGGGATTTGCCTGGAACGATAATCTTGCTGGCGACAGACCAGGGTAGGATTGTACAGCCAACGCCTGCGGCAACAGCATCCTGAAGCGTCAGCAGTGCTTCAACTTCAGCAACAATATTGGGCGTAATCTGTTTGCGTGCAAAAGCCATGTTAATGCGCTTGCGGACAAAGTTGTAGTCTGGGGGAAGGAGCAAGGGAACTTCCGTCAGATCAGAGAGCCTGACCGGAGAAGAGAGGTTCTCTGTAAAAGAAGAGCTTTCCGGGGCAACCAGAAAGAAATCTTCTTTCATGAGAGGTGTGAAGTGTACCCCTTTGATAGGTCCAGCCCCATGAATGACCGCCATATCCAATCGGCCTGTCATGACCATTTCACTATAAATATCGTCAAAACTTTCAGTCAGGTGGAGCGTGATGCCCGGCAATTTCTCACGCACTTCCTTGAGGAGTGCCAGAGACAGCGTGGAACCCGAAGAGTAAGGCGAAAGCCCGACCGAAACCTTGCCCACCAACGGCCCTGCACCGTTACTGATCTCAGTCATGGCGCGGTCAAGCTGTTTGATGATGGTTTGTGAGTGGCGATACAATTCGAGACCAGCGGCCGTTGGGGTGACACCCATTTTGCTGCGGATCAGCAGTTTCTGTTTGAACGCGGTTTCTAGTGATGCCAACTGCTGGCTGAGAGCTGGCTGTGCAATATTCAGAATATCGGCAGCACGAGAAATACTTCCAATATCAATAATTTTTACGAACGCTTGCAACCGACGAATATCCATTTTGCCCTCTCCATGCACCGTATTTGATTGGATTTTAATAGAATTTTTGTAAATGGTCTGAACCGCCCCGGGATTGGCGGAGACCGGTTTTCTTAAGTTAGGCTA
>NZ_JAJJND010000180.1 GCF_029759835.1 Acetobacter sp. AN02 | reverse complement strand
ATACCAACGGAGTTCTCCTGTGACTCATCTGTGATGTGACACGCACTGTCCTTTCTGATTCTCTTTATTGAGGAGGATCGAGGATGGGTGGCGCGATCGCATTACGAACGGACTACACGGCCGAAACACTGCGTCGACTGGCGTCTCGCGCGCGGGACGCGAATGTGGCACGTCGGCTTCTGTCACTGGCGGCGGTGCAGGACGGCACCAGCCGTGGTGAGGCCGCGCGGATTGGCGGGATGGACCGGCAGACATTGCGGGACTGGGTACACCGGTTCAATATCGCAGGGCCGGACGGCTTGCGTGATCAGTGGCGAAACGGGTCGGTCTGCCGTCTGAATGCGGCTCAACTGGCAGAATTATCGGCGCTGGTCACGGCAGGTCCTGATCTTACCCGGGACGGCGTGGTGCGCTGGCGTCGTGTCGATCTTCAACGGGTCATCGAAGAACGTTTTGGCGTCTCCTATCACGAACGCCATGTCTCCGCCCTACTGAAGCGGCTTGGGTTCAGCCATGTCAGCGCGCGTCCGCGTCACCCCGGGCAGGATCCATCCGTCATGGACGCGTTTAAAAAAACTTCCCCACGATCCTGAGCGCTCACACCGGACATCTGCCCAGGGGTAGACGGATCGAGCTCTGGTGGCAGGACGAGGCCCGCATCGGGCAGAAGAACGGTCTTGTCCGGCAATGGGCACGGCGTGGCACCCGACCACGCCAGCCTGCCGATCAACGCTATGAAAATGCCTGGCTGTTCGGCGCCATCTGCCCCGCACTCGGCAAGGCGGCAGGTCTGGTGCTGCCCTTTACCGGGACGGCCAGCATGCAATTGCATATCGACGAGATTGCACGTTGTGTAGCACGGGGAGCCCATGCCGTCGTCCTGCTCGATCGTGCCGGCTGGCATACGACACCCAAACTCAGACTGCCTCGTAACATCAGTCTGATCTTCCTGCCATCCCGCGCTCCCGAACTGAACCCGGTCGAGAATATCTGGCAGTTCCTCCGTGCCAACTGGCTGTCCAATACCGTCTTCGAAGACATCAATCATATCATCAATGCCGCATGCGCAGCATGGAACAACCTCACCGCCCTGCCAGAGACCATACGCTCAATCGGCCTCAGGAAATGGGCTCATATAGGTCAAAGAAGATAACCGTTGGTAT
>NZ_JAJJND010000018.1 GCF_029759835.1 Acetobacter sp. AN02 | reverse complement strand
GAACAACCTTGGCGCATCATGTCAATCGGACTGCGCAATTGGGCGCATAGGTTCTAGCAATCAATGGTTGGTATCAGTCATCATCCTCCTTAACTGACGATACGCCGTAAGGTTTGTATGCAGTAAAGAGCGCATATCACAGCCTTGGCGACGAAAAAGAAGGATATTTTTGATAATAAAAAAGGAAATTCGGATAAAATATCTAATATCAATACGGGTAATTTGATAAGTATATAAATTAATTTGAAAATTATATAAATATATTTCATATTTTATTATGAGTATGCGTTGTATACTTCAGATATATCTCGCTGCCGGAAGGTCGTATTGCAGTCATTGGCTGCCGGTGACAGGGTTTTCTGAAGGCGGTCGGGAAAGAAACATATATATTCCGGATGCTTTCCGCATTTATCGGAAGCGGGGATTCAGCCCGGATCGGCCTTGAGGCATCCGGAGAGATGACTGGCAATCCTGTCATACACGGCACGCTGTTCCTTCGGGTATGTCAGTTCGAAAATGACGTAGTGATCATTGTTTCTGATGATTTTGCTGTAGAATACTGCGTTTTTTCCATCGGTTCCGGATATGACAGCCCGGTTTCCGCGTATGACCTGATAGGTGACTTTTCCCCCGCTTTGCGTCAGCTGTCCGGATGCCAGCATGGCGTTATCGGCGATTGTCATTCTGTCGATACGATTTCTTCCGAAGACCCTTAATTCCGCTCCGTGGTCTCCGATAAATACCTGACCATCTCCGTTATCGGGCTCCCCCTGGGGTCGGATTAGGGTGGAGGGGTAGCATATCTGATACTGAAACCGTGCGTTCGCGTAGATCTTCCAGATTTCCGGCCCGTCATCAGCCCTGGCCATCGAGGTGGAAAGGATGGCGAGGAATACAGGCAGGAACAGACTGATACATTTCAGAGCACGGGAAATTTTCATAATACTCCCATGATCCGGAATGTTTTTCTTCTGGTCGGGACCCTGATTTCCTTTCCGGAAATCAGAGAAGGCCGCTGATAACGATCCCTTCCGCGGAAGGAGGGGATTTACTGTTATCTGGTCTGCTGGATGGCGGAGAGGAGCCAGGCGCCTCCGGCGGAGGGGCGGATGAAGGTCCAGACTTCGGAGACGGTGACGGGGTCTGTTGAGCTGCCCTGCAGGACGTTTCCGGTGAGGTCTGTGGTGAGGTCGATCAGGCTGTAGCGCATGGCGACGGTTGCGTAGTCGTATCCGCTTTCTGACCAGGCCTCTGCGAGGTCTCCGCTGATGAATTTTACGTCCGAGACGACGTTGCGTGCGCCGCGGCTGGCGAGGGCTGCGAGCTGCTGGTTGAAGTAGGACACCATTTCCGGGGTGGCCATGCCCTGCATGGCGCGGATGTCCTGGCTGTTCCAGGCGTTCTGGATATTCAGCAGGGTTGTCTGGAAGGACTGATAGTCCTGGGGGCCGATCTGTACGTTTCCGGAAGGTGTTGCGCCGTTTTGCGGAAAGCCGTTCTGGGGGAAACCGCCGGAGGGTGTGCCGCCCGGGGGCATGCCTCCGGGTCTGCCTGCGAAGGAGGAGAAGAGGCCGCTGCCTGCGCTGCGGTTGCCCGAGATGAGGCGCCAGAGCCAGCGGACGACCAGGATGACCAGAGCGATCTGGATCAGCAGCCAGAAGAAGCTGAACAGGCTGTGGATTCCGCCGAAGAAGCCGTGGCCGCTCAGCAGGCCGAAGAGGCCGGCTCCGAGCATTCCGCCCATGAAGCCTGTCAGGAACGGGTGACGCGGGCGGGTGAAGCCGCTGTTCATCGGTCCGGGGTAGGGCCGGTTATAGCCGTAGCCCGGTGTGCCTGGCATGGGCTGGCGCGGGGTTATGGACTGCTGCATCGGGGCCGTGCCGGTCGGGCTGGTCCGGGTTGCGGGCGGGACGCTCCATGTTCTGCTGCCCCGGCTGCCCATTGAGCCGCCCTGGCCGGGGCGTGCGTCTGCATCTGTCGGGAGCAGGGCTCCGGGCAGGACGGTCAGGGAGAGGGAGAGGGCCAGCAGGCCGGAGCGGAATCGCGGGGAAATGGGACGGTCTCCTTGGGTTTTCTGAGGCTGGCGCGGTTCAGACGCCGGCGATGCTCATATCGTCGATACGCAGGGTGGGGGCATCGGTTCCCCGGCGGAATTCCAGATCGTCCGCGGGGATGAGGCGTGCGAACATATCGGTGAGGTTTCCGGCGACGGTGAATTCCGCGACCGGTTCGGCCAGTTTTCCGTCCCGGATCATGAAGCCCGAGGCGCCGCGGCTGTAGTCTCCGGTGAGCATACTGACGGAGGAGCCCATCATTTCCGTGATGTAGATGCCTTCCGTGATGCCTGACATCAGGGCGTCGGGGGAGAGGCTGCCTGCGGCGATATACAGGTTACTGGTTGACGGCTGTGGCGGGGCGGAGGGGCCGCGTGCGGCGCGGCCGTTGGAGGAGGGGAGGGCGAGCTGTCTGGCGCTGCGGCTGTCCAGGATCCAGCACTGCAGCACGCCGTCTTCCACCAGGTGCAGCGGTCCGGCTCTGACGCCTTCTCCGTCGAACGGGCGGGAGGCGAGGCCGCGGATGCGGGTCGGGTCATCGATGACGGAGACGCCGGGGGTGAAGAGGCGTGTGCCGAGCCGGTCCTTGAGGAAGGAGGTTCCGCGGGCGACGGAGGCGCCGTTGATGGCGGCGGTGAGGTGTCCTGCGATGCTGCCTGCGACGCGCGGGTCGAAGAGCACGGTCATTTTTCCCGTGCGCGGGCGGGCCGGGTTCAGGCGGGCGACGGCGTGTTCTCCGGCGCTGCGGCCGATCCGGGCTGCGGGATCGAGATCGGCCAGGTGGACTGCTGAGTGGTAGTCATAGTCCCGCTGCATGGCGGTTCCGCTTCCGGCCAGCACGCTGACGGAGGCGGAGTGCCGGGTCCGGCTGTATGCGCCCGAGAAGCCGGCGGAGGAGGCGAGGACCAGTTCCGTGCGTCCGCACGACGCGCCTGCGCCGCTGCTTTTGGTGACGCCGGAGACGGCGAAGGCGGCGTCTTCCGCCTCTCTGGCACGGCTGAGGAGTTCTGCCGTATCGGGCTGTGCAGTATCGCTGAGGTCCATGCCCTGTGCATCGAACTCTCCGTGCAGGGCGTTTTCCGCAAGGCCTGCGAAGCTGTCTTCGGGCAGGACGCGGGCCATGGCGACGGCGCGGTCCGCGAGGTCTCTGAAGCGGGCGGGATCGAGGGTTGTGGCGGAGACGATAGCGGGTTTTTTCCCGACGAACACGCGCAGGCCGAGGTCGCAGGTTTCCGAGCGCTCGATGTCTTCGGGCTGTCCGTTACGTACGCCTGCGCTGAGGGCGAGGCTGCGGACGAAGACGGCGTCCGCGGCGTCTGCGCCGGCTCTGACGGCGGTATCGATCAGTTCCCGGACGAGGGCTGTTCTGTTCTTATCCGTGCTCATGCCGCGAGTTTCCCGCAGATGCTGTCGAGGGAGGGTACGCGGGAGATCGGGCCGAGCGTTGCCAGTGTGGGTCTGCCGCGGAACAGGCGGGTTGCGACGCGCTGGATGTCTTCTGCCGTGACGGTCTCGATTTTGCGGATGGTTTCGCTGATCGGGACGAGGCGGCCGTAGATCTGGAGCTGACGGGCGATCTGTTCGCAGCGGCTTCCGGTGCTTTCGAGTGACATCAGCAGGGAGGATTTGAGCTGCGCGCGGGCGCGGGCCAGTTCCTGGGGGGTGATGTCACGCTGGATGCGCAGGAGTTCGGCGAGGGTGACGGGGACCAGTTCCTCTGCTTCCTTCTCTCCGGTTCCGGCGTAGATTCCGAAAATTCCGCTGTCCGTGAAGGGGAGGTTGAAGGAATAGACCGAATAGACCAGGCCGCGTTTTTCCCGGATTTCCTGGAACAGGCGGGAGGACATGCCGCCGCCGAGGATGGCTGAGAGCAGCATGACTGGATAGTAGTCCGGGTCTCCGAAGCCGACGGAGGGGAAGCCGAGGACCAGGTGGGCCTGATCGAGGTCTTTTTCCTGGCGGAATTCCCCGCCTGTGTAGTGGCCTGCGTCACGCGGGGGGACAGGGCGGGATGGCAGGTCTGCGAAGTGTTTTTCCACCAGGTTCACGACGGTGTCGTGTTCGAGGTTTCCGGCGGCGGCGACGACCATGTTCTGTGTCGTGTAATGTGCGCCCATGTAGGACATGAGGGTTTCGCGCGGCATGTCCCGGATCAGGTCTTCCGTTCCGAGTGTCGGGCGGCCCATCGGCTGTCCGGCGAAGGCGGTTTCCTGGAAGTGATCGAAGATGATATCGTCGGGGGTATCGTTGGCCTGGCCGATTTCCTGGAGGATCACGCCGCGTTCGCGTTCCACCTCGTCCTGAGCGAAGGTGGAGCGGGTCAGGATGTCTCCGATGATATCGACGCCCAGTGCGAGGTCTTCCCGGAGCAGCTTGACGTAGTAGGCGGTCTGTTCCCGGGCTGTGTAGGCGTTGATGTGCCCGCCGACATCCTCGATTTCCTCTGCGATTTTCACGGCTGAGCGGGAGGTCGTGCCTTTGAAGGCCATGTGTTCCAGGAAGTGGGACACGCCGTTTTCCGCGGCCGGTTCGTTACGGGTTCCGGTGGAGACATAGGCTCCGAAGGAGACGGTTCCGACACGATCCATCCGTTCGGTGACGACCGTGAGGCCGGAGGGAAGGCGCGTCTGCCTGATCTGATCGGTCATTCTGTTCCTGGAGATATCTTCGCGGGCCGGGATGCCCGCGAAAGGGGGGGGGTGTGTCGGGTCAGTGGCTGTTCCGCAGGGTGGCGGAGCGGATGGTGTTTTCGATGTCCGGCAAGCTGTTGTCCACGACCTGGTACCGTTCCGTGCGGTCGAACAGATCGGCCAGTGCGGGCGGCAGGGCCGGGTGAATTCCGGTGGCGGTTTTCATCGCATCCGGGAATTTTGCCGGATGGGCCGTGGCCATGGCGACCATCGGGATGCCGGGTTCGCGCGCGGCGCGTCCGGCGGCGATGCCGATGGCCGAGTGCGGGTCTGCGAGGTAGCCGCTTTCCTTCCATAGTTTACGGATTTCGGAAGTGGTTGCGACGTCGTCAAGGGCAAGGCCTGAAAAGAGGGTGCGTGCGGCCTGCCAGGTCTTATCCGGCACGTCCATGTGTCCGGTGGTGCGGAATCCGGTCATGATGCGGGCGCAGACGGCGTGATCGCGGCCGAGCAGTTCGAACAGCAGGCGTTCGAAATTCGATGAGACCTGGATGTCCATCGAGGGCGAGAGGCTCGGGATGACCTCGTGCATCGTCATGTCGTTGGCGTTGAGGAACCGCGTGAGGATGTCGTTGCGGTTGGAGCCGACGCAGAGATGGCGGACGGGCAGGCCCATCTGCCGTGTGGCCCAGGCGGCGAGGATATTGCCGAAATTGCCGGTCGGGACGGCGAAGGAGACTTCGCGGTCGGGGGCGCCGAGGCTGAGGGCGGCATAGATATAGTAGGGGATCTGTGCGGCGATGCGCGCCCAGTTGATGGAGTTGACGGCGGACAGGCGCATGTCGCGGCGGAAGGGCAGGTCCGAGAACATGCCTTTGACGAGGTCTTGGCAGTCATCGAAGGTGCCGCGCACGGCAAGGTTGGTGATGTTGGCGTCCGGCACGGTTGTCATCTGCCGGCGCTGGACTTCCGAGGTGCGGCCTTCGGGGTGCAGGATCACGACGGAGAGGCGGTCGCGTCCGCGGCAGGCCTCGATGGCGGCGGAGCCTGTGTCTCCGGAGGTTGCGCCGACGATGGTGACGTGTTCGTCGCGTTCGGTCAGGACGTGATCGAACAGGCGGCCCAGGAGCTGCATCGCCATGTCCTTGAAGGCGAGCGTCGGGCCGTGGAACAGTTCCTGCACGAAGAGGCCGTCCTCAACCTGCGTGAGCGGCACGATGGCGGCGTGGTCGAAGCGGGCATAGGCTTCGCGCGCGAGGGTGAGGAGCGTGTCCTGTGAGATGCTGCCTTCGGTGAAGGGGGCGATCACGCGGGCGGCGAGTTCCGGGTAGGGCAGGCCGCGCATGGCGCGCCAGTCTTTCGCCGTGAACTGCGGCCAGGCTTCCGGCATGAAGAGGCCGCCGTCTTCGGCGAGACCGGCGAGGAGGACATCGGAGAAGGACCGGGACGCTGCCTGGCCACGGGTCGAGACGTAACGCATGGGGTTCAATATAGCGGCGAAATGCCGCTTCGCGAAGCCGGGGATGTTTGCGCGCGTGCGCGGGGGTGCCGTGCAGTGTTTTCATGCTGTTCGCGGGCTGTTTCCGGCGTGGCTCTTGCGGGATGGGGGGGCGGGCTTCATGTTCATGGGACTGTAGTCGGACAGGGAGAAAAACAGTGTCCTATGCTCTTCTTGATGCGGGCCGTGTGGCCCGTGCGGCGCGTACGTCGCTTAATGTTCTCAAGGCGGCCGGTGAGACGTCCGAGGCGCATCAGCGCAAGGTGATCATGGTGGAGCGGATTGCAGCTCTGGCGGAGGCTGCGGCGGAGTCTCCGCAGAGCGGGGGGATTACGCTGACTTCCGAGGAGTTCTGGTTGATCAGTCTGAACTGGCAGGAGGGCTGATCATGGCGTTTGTTCTGAGCAGTCCGGATTATATGAATGCTGCCGTGATGCGGCATGAGCAGGTGTTTTCCGGAATGGGGCAGACGGGGGAGAATCTCTCTCCGGCTCTGGCCTGGAGCGGCGCGCCTGAGGGTGTCCGCAGCTATGTCGTGACGATGTATGATCCGGATGCGCCGACGGGGTCGGGCTGGTGGCACTGGGTTGTGATCAATATTCCGGCGTCGGTTTCGTCTCTTCCAGAGGGTGCGGGATCGGGGAAAGGCGGTCTGCCTGAGGGGGCTGTTCAGATCCGTACGGATTTCGGGACCAGGGGCTATGGCGGTGCGGCTCCGCCGCCGGGGCGGGTGCATCGCTATGTCATTACGGTGACGGCGATTGATGTGCCGGTTCTGGAGATTCCGGAGGATTCCTCTCCGGCTGTGGTCGGGTTCATGCTGGGGCAGCATCGTCTGACCGAGGCGCGTCTGACCCTGCTTTACGGCACGAAGGGCTGAGGGTCCGGGCGGCTTATGGTGAGGATCCTGCATACGGCGGACTGGCAGCTCGGTGCGCCGTTTGCGGCTTTTCCCGAGCGTGTCCGCACGCTTCTTGCGGAGGCGCGGCTTGATGTGATCGACCGCATCGGGGCTGTCGCGCGGGAGAATGATGTCCGTCATGTGCTTGTGGCGGGCGACGTGTTTGACAGTCCTGATCCGGGCGATCGTGTGACGACGCAGGCTCTGGCGCGGATGAAGGCGGCCGGGTGTGAGTGGTGGCTCATGCCGGGCAATCACGATCATGTGCGGGGCGGGGCGCTGTGGCCGCGGCTGCGGCGGGCCGGGTCGGCCTGTGTGCATGTTCTGGACCGTCCGGAGGCGGAGGAGATGGAGGCGGGGGTGTGGGTTCTGCCTGCGCCGCTTGTGAACCGTCATACCGCCGAGGATCTGACGGCGGCGTTTGACAGGGTTGTGACGCCGCCGGGGGCGGTGCGGATCGGTCTTGCCCATGGGCCGGTGAAGGATTTCTCATCCGGCGGGCAGGGGCAGCCCAATCTTATTCCGCCGGATCGTGCGGAGCGTTCGGGTCTGGATTATCTGGCGCTGGGGGACTGGCACGGTTTTGTCCGGATCGGGCAGCGCACGGCCTACAGCGGCACGCCGGAGCCGGACCGGTTCGGGCAGGAGAAGGCGGGGCATGTGGTTCTTGCCGATGTCGGTGCGGGGCGTCTGCCTGAGATTTCAGGGATTTCTGTCGGGAGATATGTCTGGGCGGAGCGGGAGTGGCGTCCGGAATCTGCGGAGGATGTCCGGCGTGAGAAGGAGGCGGTGCTGTCCGGGGGGCGGGCGTCTTCCACGCTGCTGTCGCTGCATCTGAAAGGGGCGCTTGCTCTGGCGGCGCTTGCGGAGATGAACCGGGAGCTGGCGGATCTGGAGGATCATCTGCTGTATCTGCGGCAGCGTGATGAGATCGTGCGGCGTCCCGACGGGGGGGATCTGTCCTGTATCGGTCCGGAGGGGGCTCTGGCTCTGGCGGCGGCTCGGCTCAAGGCGCTTGCGGAGGGCGGGGATATGCGGGCCGGGCGCGCTCTGGAGCGGCTTTATACGGAGGTTCTGCGGGTTTCGGGGAGCGGGAGCTGATGAGGATTCTGTCTCTGGAGATCGAGTGGTTCCGGAAGTTCCGCGGAAAATGGAAGGTTGAGGGGTTCGGTGAGGGGCTGAACCTTCTGGCGGCAGCGAATGAGGCCGGTAAATCCACGATTTTCGAGGCCATGCGGGCGGTTCTTTTCTGTGCGGGCTGGTCCGGAAAGAGTGATCTCGTGCGGTCTTTCCAGTCTTCGGGCAGCGGGATGGCGCCGCGGGTTGCTCTGGAATTTGAGGAGAAGGGGCAGCGTTTCCGTCTGGAGAAGCAGTTTCTGAAGTCTCCGCGCTGTGTGCTGGAGGGGCCTTCGGGGAGTTTCCAGGGGGCGGATGCGGAGGCGCGGCTTGAGGATATTCTCGGGATCGGGAAGGCATCTTCGAAAACGAAGCAGATTCCGGATGTGTCTTCCGTGTCCGGGTTTATATGGGTGGAGCAGGGGGGCGGTTTTCAGCCCGGGGCTCCGGGGGAGCGGGCTCTGGAGACGATCCGCTCCGCTCTGGAGGCGGAGGCCGGATTTGTGACGGATGGTCGTCTTTATGACGGCGTGTTCCGGGAGATTACGACGGATCTCGAGAAATACCGGACGGAAAAATCCGGGAAGGTGACGGGTGCTCTTCTTACGGCTCAGAAAAAGGCTGAGCAGGCCGTGGAGTATCGCGAGCGGGCGGAGCGGCAGGCGCGCGACTATGCTGACGAGCTGGAGGCTCTGGAGGACTGTACCCGCAGGCTGGGCCTGCGCAGGCGTGAGCTGGAGGACCCGGCTCCGGAGGAGGAGCGCCGGGGACTGGAGGTGCGTCTGCGGATTGCGCGTGAGGCTGCCGGGACTTTTGAGAAGGCAGAGGCGCTGTGGAAGGAGCAGAAGGCGGTTGTTGCGGCGGCTGAGGCTGATCTGAAGGCGCTGGAGGCGGCGGAGCGCGAGGCGCGTGAGGCTGCGGCGGAGGTGGCGCGTCAGGAGGGGCTGCTTCCCGGGGTTCAGGCGCGTCTGGATGAGGCGGTGCGTCTGGCCGGGGAGAAGGACGGGCTCCGGAAACAGGCTGTTGTTGCCGAGGATCATGCTGTCCGGGCTGCGCGGTCTGTGGAGGAAGCGCATGGCGAGCGGCAGTTTCTTGACGGGTTGAGAGATGCACGGGAGCGGCTGCGGCAGCTTGCCGAGACGGATGCGCGCACGGCCCAGGCGGAGCGGGTGGTGGCTGCGGATCTTCCCGCAAAGATTACTGATCGGCTTGAGGGGCTGGAGAAGGAGGTGCTCCGGGCGGAGATTGCCGCGCAGGCGCAGGCGGTCCGGATGGAGATTGCCGTTCATGACGGAACCGGGATTCTGGTGGATGGAGAAAAAGCCGGTTCAGGGACGGTTGTTTTTCAGGATCCCGTTACTGTCCGGGTGGGGGATCATGCGACGCTGGTGATCTCTCCGCCTGAGGGGAGTGGTCGGGATGCGCTCAGGGCGCAGGAGGCAGCGGAGGCGGCTTTGCGTCAGGCTCTGGAGAAGGCGGGTGTGGCGACGGTGGCGCAGGCGCGGGCGCGGGGGGCTTCTGCGGATCGTGCGCGGCAGGATCTGGTTTTTTTGCGTGAGCGCCGGAGCGGTCTGTGTCCTGCTGACGGGCGTTGTGGTCTTGCTGCGGGGGAGGATGCGCTCCGGGCGTTCTGTGCACTGCATCATGAGCGTGAGCCTGCCGATTTTTCCGGGCAGGATCTGCCGGATCTGACGGCGTGCGGGAAGGCCGTGCAGGAGGCGCGGGTTTCGGTTCGTGAGACGCAGGCGGCGTTTGACGTGGCGGAGAACATCCGGCGGGTGGCTGCAGAAGAGGTGCGCAGGCTGCGGCAGGAGGCGGGTTTTGCGCGGCAGACGCTGGACAGGGCGCAGGAGCGGGCCATGCGGCTGCGAGAGGCGCGTCGGGAGGATGTGTCTGCGGCCGGGGCGGAGCAGGCGCGGGAGCGGCTGATGCTGCGGACGGCTGAGATGGAGCAGGCGCGGCAGAATCGCGACCGGGAGAGGCCGGAGGAGCTGGAGCGTCGGCTGGAGGGTCTGGCGCGGGCGCGGCGGCAGCTTGAGGAGGAGTGTCAGTCCCTGCGCGAACGGATTGCGGCGGCGGAGGTTCGTGTCGAGGCCGGGGGGCGTGCGGGGCTTCCCGGTGAGCTGGCGCGGGCACGGGAAGAGGAGGAGGCTGCGCGGGAGGAGCTGGAGCGTCTGACGGCGGAGGCGGACATGCTGACGCTGCTGCGCGATACGCTGCGCGAGGCGTCTTCTGAGATCAGCCGGAAATTCGCGGCCCCTGTCGCGCAGCGTAGCCTGAGATATCTGTCCAGGATATTTCCTGACTGTGAGCCGGAGTTTGATGAGACGATTGCGCTGAAGGCTCTGGGGCGGAAGGGGCAGAGCGAGGCTGTCGATACGCTCAGCCGGGGGACGCAGGAGCAGATCGCGCTGCTGACGCGGCTGGCTTTTGCCGGTCTGCTGCGTGAGCAGGGGGTTCCGGTTTCCATGATGCTGGATGATCCGCTGGTCTGGTCGGATGATCTGCGGCTGGAGGCGGCGACGGGTCTTCTGCAGGAGGAGGCGCGGATGATGCAGATCGTGCTTCTGACGTGTCACGAGCGGGCATTCCGGCATCTCGATGCGCGGCGTGTGACGCTGCGGGAGGTCTGAGGGCGGTTCACGGATGCGTGGCGGCCTGTTATGCCTTCGTTTTTCTTCGTGCCCTTTTTTCTTCGTGCCGGAGCCGTCCCGTGTTGTGACGGGGCGGTCATCAAGGAACTTCTCTTATGCTGCCCGTTCTGATGTTTCCCCAGTTCGATCCGGTTGCCGTTCATCTGGGGCCGCTGACCATCCGCTGGTATGCGCTGGCCTATATTGCCGGGATCATCCTGGGTGTGATGCTGCTCAAGCGTCTTGTGACCTGGCGTCCGGCGGCGGCGACGGTCATGCAGGCGGATGATTTTCTGGTCTGGGTGACGCTGGGTGTCGTCCTGGGCGGGCGGCTCGGTTATGTTCTGTTCTATCAGCCGGGGTTTTATCTGGCGCATCCGCTGATGGCGCTGGAGGTCTGGCATGGCGGCATGTCGTTTCATGGCGGGTGTCTGGGTGTGGTTCTGGCTCTGGCCCTGTTCTCCTGGAAAAACGGCCTGAGTTTTCTGGCCTTTTCCGATCGTGCGACGGTGTGTGTGCCGATTGGTCTGGGATTCGGGCGGCTGGCGAATTTCATCAACGGCGAGCTCTGGGGGCGTCCGGCCAGTCCTGATCTGCCCTGGGCGATGATCTTTCCCACCGGCGGTCCGGTGCCGCGGCATCCTTCCGAGATTTATGAGATGCTGACGGAGGGTGTGCTTCTGTTTACCGTGCTGTTTCTTGCGGCCCGGAAGCAGAGCATTCGTGAGCGGCCCGGATTTCTGGCGGGGATGTTTCTGGCGGGTTATGCCTGTGCGCGGATTTTCTGTGAGCATTTCCGGGAGCCGGATGCGTTTTTAGGGTATTTTTCCTTCGGGATTACGATGGGTCAGATCCTGAGCATTCCGATGATGCTGGCCGGGATCGGGCTTATGGTTCATGCGCGGATTAAGCCGCCTTATGCCGGGATTGCGGAGCCGGAGGCCGGTGCGGCGTGAGCGGCGCTCCCGAGCGTCTGGACCGGTTCATGGGGCGGGCCAATGCGGCCTATTATGCGTCCCGTGATCCGTTTTCCGATTTTGTGACATCGCCTGAGATATCGCAGATTTTCGGGGAGATTCTCGGGGCGTGGGTGGCTGTCGTGCGGCAGTCCCTGCCTGCGGGCGCGTTCTGTCTGGCGGAGGCGGGGCCGGGGCGTGGTACGCTGATGAGCGACGTGTTGCGGGTTCTTTCCCGCGTGCCGGGCGGGCTGTCGGGTGTGTCGGTTCATCTTGTCGAGACGTCTTTGCGGCTGCGGGAGGTGCAGAAGCAGGCTCTGGCCCGGTTTGATGTTCCGGTGATCTGGCATGACGCGGTGGAGGAGCTGCCGGAGCAGCCGTTTGTTCTGCTGGGGAATGAGTTTCTGGATGCGCTGCCGGTGCGGCAGTTCGTGCGGTCCGGTGCGGGCTGGCGGGAGCGGTTCGTGCAGGGGGCGGACTGGGTTCTGTGTCCGGCGGAGGATGTGCCGCCCGAGCTTGCCGGGCGTGAGGCGGGTGAGGGTGAGATCGTGGAGATCAGCCCGCTGAGCCTTGCTGCGGTCGGGCGGCTCGGGCGGGTGCTTTCGCGTGTGCCGGGGGTTGTTCTGCTGTGTGATTACGGCACCTCGCGCAGTCTTCCGGGGGATTCGCTTCAGGCATTGCGAGGCGGGCGTCCGGCGGATCCGCTGGAGCATCCGGGGGAGGCTGATCTGACGGCGCATGTGGATTTTCAGGCTGTCGCGCAGGCGGCCGTGTCTGCCGGGGCCGTGGCCTGTGCCTCCGTAACGCAGGGGCGGTTTCTGGAGGTGCTTGGCGCGCGGGTGCGTCTGGCGCAGCTGTGTCAGGCGGCGCCTGAGGAGGCGGCGGGGCTGACGGCTGGTCTGGACAGGCTGATGGCGCCGGACCGGATGGGTCATCTGTTCAGGGTTCTTGTGCTGCACAGTCCGGGGCTGCCTGTGCCGCCGGGCTGTTCTGCCGGTACGGATGCGGGAGAGAGTGAATGGGGATGATACCGGCTGATGCCGTTCTGCAGGCTTCGCTTCTGGCGCGGACGGGGGTGCGGCACGGGTTTTTCACGCGTCTGGGCGGGGTGTCGTCCGGTCCTTATGCCAGTCTGAACTGTTCGATGCGGTCCGGGGATGATCCTGAGAATCTGCGGGAGAACCGCAGGCGTGTGGCGGAATTTCTGGAGGTCGGGCCGTCTTCCCTGCTGGGTGTGACGCAGGTTCACGGGTGCGGGGTTGTGCGGGCGACGGTGCCCTGGGCGTCGGGTCCGGAGGCGGATGCGCTGGTGACGGCGGTTCCGGAGCTTGCCATAGGCGTGATCACGGCGGATTGCGGGCCGGTTCTGTTTGCGTCGCGCGATGGTCGTGTTGCGGGGGCGGCGCATGCGGGCTGGCGCGGTGCGGCGGGGGGGGTTCTCGAGGCGACGCTGGAGGCGATGACGGAACTGGGGGTGCGTGCGGAGGATGTTCTCGCGGTGGTTGGTCCGTGTATCGGTCCGGCGTCCTATGAGGTCAGTGATGACATGCGCGATGAGGTTCTCGGGCTGGATGGTGCCGCCGCCTCGTTTTTTGCGGACGGGAAGAGGGCCGGGCATTATCAGTTTGATCTGCCGGGATATTGTGCCGCGCGGCTGCGCCGGGCCGGGGCTGGCGAGATTGAGGTGACGGGGGCTGATACACTGGCGGATGAGGCGCGGTTCTTCAGCCACCGGCGGAGGACGCTGGCGGGTGGCGGGCAGATCGGCCATCAGATTTCGGCCATTGCACCGGCGAAAACAGTGCCGGTAAAAGCTCTGTCATGATGAAGATATCGTCTTTTCTCCGTCGTCCCGGGTGTGCCGTCGCGCCTGTTCTCTGTCTGATGCTGACGGCCTGTCTGGATACGTCCCATCCGTTCCGTGATCCGGGGAAGCTCGGGCAGGAGCTGGCGGGGAATCCGCCGCCGTCGCGTCTGGATATTCCGGCTGTCGCGCCGGCGGGGCTTCCTGCCGAGGCCGGGCCTGTCTGGGCGCAGGAGCTGGCGGCGGGTCTTCTGCAGCAGACGGTTCCGGCGATGGCCCAGGGCGTGCGTCCCGGGGACTGGTGGCTGCGGCTGGGTGCGGATGTCCGGGGTGGTCAGGTTGTGCCGCTTTATACGGTGATGACGCCGCAGGGGCACGAGCGTGCGACGGAGGAGGGGCTTCCGGTTCCTCTGGAGGTCTGGACGCATGCGGACGGGAGTGTTGTGAAGGCCATATCGGCGGATGCTGTTCCGAAGGTGACGGCGGTTCTGACGGGGATTCAGGCGGCTGTGATGCAGAAGGACCCGCAGAGTCTGATGCACCGGCCGGCGCGGATTTACTTCTCCGGTGTGGAGGGTGCGCCCGGCGACGGGAATATCTCGCTGGCGCGGGCGTTTGTCGCATCCATGCGCGGGGCGAGGGACATTGTTCAGACGACGCCGGGTAATCCTGATTATACGCTGCATACGAAGGTGAAGCTGTCGAAAGGTCCGGCCGGTTCTAGGGCGCATCCGACGCAGAGCATCGAGATTGCCTGGCGTGTGACGGATAAAAAGGGCTCTGAGGTCGGGATTGCGACCCAGCTTCATGACATCGACGCGCATTCCCTTGACGGATACTGGGGGGATGTGGCGTTTGCGGCCGCGCAGGAGGCGGCGCAGGCTGTTGAGGAGATGATCAGCCGTTATTCCGGGCGGAATAACAAGCCTGTTCCTGATCCTGCGGACGGGAAGGCAGCGCCGCCGCCGGAGAAGAAGGCAGAGAGCGGGGTTCCGGCTTCCAGGTGAGGGAGAGGTGTGACCGGAGGGCTCCGGTCACGTTCTGATGTCGACCTTGGGGTTCAGGTGAACCGGATGTCCAGGGTGCGGAGGTAGGTCTGCAGTCCTGCGTCCTGGATCGGGATCAGGCGGGCTTCCGATCCGGATTCATTGAAATGTGCGTGCCAGTATCCCGGCGGGGTGACGAAGGCGCAGCCTGCTTCCCAGTCCACGCGGACGGGGTTTCTGATCTGACTGTTATCGTCCAGTTCGGCACCGACCAGCGAGTAGCAGCCCGGTTCGCATGCGGCGATATAATCGAGTGCGATGGACTGGTGGCGGTGGGGTTTCTGCGAGGTTCCGGCTCCGATGGTTCCGTACATGGCCCAGAGCGTGTGGGTGACCGTGCGTGTCAGCGGAAATTCATCGGCGGCCAGGAGCACGCTGATGCGGCTGCGTTCTGCGGCGGCGGGGGCATTTTTTGCCTGTTCGAGTTCTCTGTCCGCGTCCTCGGCGCGGAAGAGGACCGGCCGGAAGCGTGCCTTATCGGCATGGACGCCGAGATAGGTGAGCAGCGGGGCATCGTGTACGGCGTAGAGTGCGGCGTCGGCTGATGCGCTGAGCGTGATGCCGCCGACAGCGGGGACGGCAAAGAAATCGCCGTGTTTCCATTCGAAATCGGAGGCGTCGCAGATGGCGCGGCCTTTGCCGCGGATGGCGTAGAAGACGATTGAGGTGGCGTCAGGCGTCATCCGCAGCGTGTCGCCTGCGTTGATCCGCACGAAATTCGCGCACAGACCGGGTCCGGTGGCCGGTCCGGGGCATCTGAGTTCTTCGCTGAGATCGAGCGGGATGATCCGGCTTTCCCCTTCAGCATAGAGTGAGGGCGGGAAGAAATGGCAGGGGACGCGGGGCGTCAGGCCGGGTCGGATCGGATTTGCAGCTTTGCTGTATTCGTAGAAATGACCTGATGCGACGGCGGTGCGGGCATCGCTGTTACGGTCGAGCGTGAGGGTGTCCATTGCGGTCTCCATTGTCAGCGGAGCCGGATAATCTTTCAGGGTCTGCGGAAGGCCGTGCAGGCGCTGTGTCCGGCGATAGGTTCGGAGCAGAGACGCGATCTTTTTGATTCTGTTTTACGGTCTCTGAGGAGGAATCCCGGAGCGGACAGGATCGTGAACCCGTCCGTCAGGGCTTCTTCCTGATCTGAGAATAAATGATATTCAGAAGACTTTCACGCAGAAAAACTATGTTATAATCTTCTAAGGGCAGCGGAGTGTTCACGTTCTGCTGATCCCGGGGGTGTGTGCATAAAAAAACAGGCCCCGGGAGTGCCTGAGCCTGTTTCTTCAGAAGGTTTTTTACGGGCCTTACTGGGGGCGGCGCATGAAGGCCGGAATATCCAGGCTGCCGTCTTCCCCGTCTGCCGGTTTGACGACCGGCTGGGTCTGGGGCTGTGAAGGCTGAACATGCGGCTGCTGCTGCACCGGCTGCGGATGCTGCATGGTCTGGTGAGGCTGCTGCATCTGCGGTGCGGGGTCCGGCTGGCGGCGGCTTGCACCGGTCATCCAGCTGAAGATCCCACGCGGAGCCGCCGGCGGGGGCTCGGGCTGGCGCGTATGGGCAGCCGGGCGTCCTGCGTCCGTGAACAGTCCGGCGCGCGGAGACGGTGTGCGCTGCGGTGCGCCGGGTGCGCCTGCGGGGGGCTGTACGCCCTGGGGCATGGCGAAATTCGGTGCCGGGCGGGGCGCACCATGGGCGGCGCCTGCCTGCGGCATCGGGATATTGACCGGTTTCGGCTCTGAGGGGTGTGCCTGCGGGGCCGTGAACTGGGTCTGTGCACCCTGCTGTCCGGCCGGGAACTCCTCCTGCGGAGCTTCCGCCGGATCGGCTTTGGGCGCGAGATCGATGCCTGTGGCGACCACGGAGACGCGGATACGGCCTTCGAGGGAATCGTCGATGGCGGAGCCGAAGATGATGTTTGCGTCTTCCGCGACTTCTTCGCGGATACGGTTGGCGGCCTGGTCCACCTCGAACAGGGTCATGTCTTCCCCGCCCGTGATGTTGATCAGCAGGCCGCGTGCTCCGCCCATGGACGTGTCTTCCAGGAGCGGGTTGGAGATGGCGAGTTCGGCGGCCTGGCGGGCGCGGTCCTCACCCGAGGCTTCGCCCGTGCCCATCATGGCCTTGCCCATTTCGGCCATGACGGTGCGGATATCCGCGAAGTCCAGATTGACGAGGCCCGGGGCCATCATCAGGTCGGTCACGCCGCGTACGCCCATATAGAGCACGTTATCGGCCATTTTGAACGCTTCTTTGTAGGTCGTGCGTTCGTTGGCCATGCGGAAGAGATTCTGGTTCGGAATGACGATCAGCGTATCGACATACTGCTGAAGCTCGGCAATGCCTTCCTCTGCGGCTTTTGCGCGGCGCGGTCCTTCGAAGCTGAAGGGCTTGGTCACGACGCCGACGGTCAGGATGCCGCGCTCGCGGGCCATACGTGCGATGATCGGGGCTGCGCCCGTGCCGGTCCCGCCGCCCATACCGGCCGTGATGAAGACCATGTGGCAGCCATCGATCTGGCGCAAGACCTCATCCGCGGCTTCTTCGGCTGCGGCACGTCCGATTTCCGGCTTTGCTCCGGCCCCGAGTCCCTGGGTGAGGTGCGGTCCGAGCTGGATGCGGCGGTCCGCGCGGCTGTGCATCAGCTGCTGCGCGTCGGTATTGGCGACGACGAACTCAACCCCCTGCAGATTTGCCGCGATCATGTTGTCGACCGCGTTCGTTCCGCCGCCCCCGACGCCGATCACCGTGATTTTCGGTGAGAAGTCAGAGTGAGACGGGGGCGGAACGGTGAGGTTGAGGGTCATTCGATACTCCTGATGGGGCGGGAATGTATTTCAGGAAGTGAAATGCAAAGTTAATGGTGCCATACACGCTGCCGGGAATATCTTAAACCCATTCTCTGACTGCGGACACAAGTTTATTCAGGAATCCGGCAGGTTTCTGTGGTGGTGTATCGATGTCACCGAACGGACGCCTGGCGGAGGCGGCCCACATCAGCAGGCCGGTTGTCGTGGCGAAGCTGGCGGCGGCACATTCCGCGGGCAGGCCCGGGATGCCTGCGGGGCGCCCGAGGCGGACCGGGCGGTTGAGGACGCGGGCGGCGAGGGAGCCGGTTCCGTCCAGCAGCGATCCGCCGCCGGTCAGGATCACGCGCCATCCTGCGGTGCCGCTGAATCCGGCGCTGTCGAGGCGGTCTCTCACGAGTTCGAAGGTTTCTTCCACGCGCGGGCGGATGATGTCCCCCAGGGCGGACCGGGGCACGGCTTCGTAGCCGGGCTGGGCGCCGCCTGCGCGTTCGATGCGGATGGTGATGCCGTCATCGGTTTCGGCCGAGAGATCGGCGTGGCCGTGCATGGTCTTCAGGCGTTCGGCGTTTTCCAGCGAGGTGCCCAGACCGCTGGCGATATCGCGGGTGACATGCTGGCCGCCGATGCTGATCTGGGCGGTGTGGACGGGCAGGCCTTCCGAGAATACGGCGATCGAGGTCGTGCCGCCGCCCATATCGATCACGATGGTTCCGATCTGCCGCTGATCCTCGTCCGTTACGGAGAGACCGGCGGCCAGGGGGGCGGAGACCAGGGCGTCGAGCGAGAGTTCGGCGCGTGAGATGACGGAGTCCAGCGTGCGCAGGGCTGTGGAGGCGGCGTCCACCACGTGCATCCGGGCGCGGAGCTGATCGCAGACATGGCCGCGCGGGTCTCGCACGCCGTCGGTTTCGTCGACGGCGAAGTCGAGCGGGAGGGTGTGGATGACGGCGCGGCCTTCTGCCCGGGCGTTCATGCGGGCTTCGGAGACGATGCGGCTGAGATCGCCTTCCGTGATTTCCCTGCCGCCGACCGGCCAGTGGACGTTGAAGATCCGGCTTTCGGGGTGTCCGGCGGAGAGATTGACGACCACGCTGTCGAGGCTGCGGGCGGCTTCCCGTTCGGCATTGCCGACGACGGTTCTGATGACGGCTTCGGCGGCGCGCAGATCGACGATGGCGCCGTGTCTGACGCCGTCTGATCTGAGCCATCCGTGGCCCAGGACCTGGAGACGGCCATCGGCCTCGCCCCGGCCGATCAGGCAGGTGATTTTCGTGGAGCCGATATCCAGCGCGCCGAAAACGCCCGGTCGCCAGAGGCGTGCGGGGCTGCTGCCTTCCGAGGCACGGGTCGTGCGGGATTTGCCGGGAAGGCCTGGGGAGCGCAGTCTGATCATCCGGCGCGTTGCTCCTCTCGGGGCTGGTCTTTGTGTCTGCCCGCTGCCGGGGGCGGAGCGGGGTGTCCGGGGCGGGAAGGCTCCGCTGCCGCGGGGTGTCCTGCGGTGCCGGCGGATGGCGGGGTTCCGTCTTTCTGCCTGTCCGTATCTTTATCTTTTCTGTCGGTATCCCGGACGGCCTGCGGTTCTGCCTGGGCTGATTTCTGGATGGTCAGGCGGTCGGGGAGGCGCAGATCGATCTGTTCGACGGGAATATCGAGCAGTTTCATGTCCCGGTTGAGTTCGGAGAGGCGTTCCAGGGCGGGGGTTTCCTCTGCTTCGGGCAGGAGAATCCGCGTTCCATTTTTCATGAGCAGGGTCCAGCGGCGCTGGCTGACCAGGGTGGCGGCGGTCATGTGATCCCGGATGTCCGGCTCTTTTTCCAGGGCGTCCACCAGGGTGGCGGCTTCCTTGTTGGCACCGGCTCCGACGAGGAGCGGGAGATGCAGGAAGGCTTCCGCGTCCTTACCCTTGACGGTCTGGTCCGGGAGCGGGTCTCCGTTGCGGTCGATCAGGATGAATTGCCGGTCATGCTGCCAGATGGCGAAGGGCGGGCGTTCCGTGATGGTGACGACGATCTGTCCGGAGAATTTTCTTTCCACGCTGGCATGGCTGACGAAGGGGATCTGGCTGATCCGGTCGTGGGCGGCGTGGGCATCGAATTCGAGCAGCGGATCTCCGACCGTGATTCCGAGGGCTTTGCGGATGGCGTCGTCGCCTGCCAGCTTGTTGCCGGTGATGGTGATGGACGTCACTTTCAGGGCCAGGCGGGAGTCCATTCCCGATCTGAGGGAGGGCATGACCTTCTGGACCCCGCCGAATGCGTAGAGCGCTCCTGTTCCCGCTCCGAGGACGAGCAGGAACGCGCCGGCCTGAAGCGCCCGTCTGTGACGTGAGGCGAACAGTCTGAGCGGCGAGGGGCGCTCTCTCGGGGGGGGCTGGTGCATTACAGTCCGGTTCCGGCCAGCATCACCAGACGTTCGCACAGGTCTTCGTAGGAGATGCCGCAATATGCTGCCTGCTCGGGGAGCAGGGAGGTGGCGGTCATGCCGGGCTGCGTGTTGACTTCCAGGATCACGAGGCGGCCGGAGCTGCCGTCCGTGAGGGTGTCGTCATAGCGGAAATCGGTTCTGGAGGCACCGGCGCAGCCGAGGGTGCGATGGGCCTCGACCGCGATGCGGCGGGCTTCGGCGAAGATATCGGCGGGGATCTCTGCGGGCAGCACGTGGCGACTGCCGCCGGCCTTGTATTTGGCGTCGTAGTCATAAAAGGCGGCGGAGGCGTCGGGGGTGATGTCCGTGACGGTCAGGGCGTGCGGGACGCGGCTTTCGTCTTCGAGCACGCCGACGGTGATCTCGCGTCCGGGGATAAACTCCTCTGCGAGGATCTGCGGGCCCCATGTCCAGGACCGTGCGATGTCCGCACGCCGGTTGTCTCCCTTGCGCAGGATGGAGACGCCGACGGAGGAGCCTTCGCTGAGCGGTTTGACGACATAGGGCAGCGGCAGGGGATCGGAGGTTTCGAGCTCGTCGGGGGTGACGAGCGTGCCGCGGGCCACCGGGAGACCGGCGGCCTGGAAGAGCTGTCTTGCCGCGTTCTTGTCCATGGCGACGGCGGAGGCGCGGATGCCGGAATGGGTGTAAGGCAGGCGCATCCATTCTAGGATGCCCTGGATTGATCCGTCCTCTCCGAAGCGGCCGTGCAGGCCGTTGAAGACCACGTCGGGCTTCTGCTCCTGCAGTCCGGCGACGATGCGGTCCAGGGGCTGGCCCGCGTCCAGCTCCGAGACATCGTATCCGCGGGCACGCAGGGCGCGGGCGATGCCCTGTCCGGAGGACAGGCTGACCTCGCGTTCGGAGGAATATCCGCCCAGCAGGACAGTGATGCGGCGGGGGGAGGTGGTCATGGCGAGGAGGTGCCTGCGGATGCGGGGAGACCGAGACGGCGGATTTCCCAGTGGAGATCGACGCCGGAGGCAGCGCGCACTTTTTCCCGGACGAGGTCGCCCAGAGTTTCGAGATCGGCTGCGGTGGCGTCGCCGGTGTTGATGAGGAAGTTGCAGTGTTTTTCGCTGACCTGCGCGCCGCCGTTCTGCAGACCGCGGCATCCTGCGGCGTCCACGAGCTGCCAGGCGCTGAGGGAGCTTTCGTCCGGCGCGGGGTTGCGGAAGGTGGAACCGCCGGTGCGGGCGCGCACGGGCTGTGAGTCCTCCCGGGCCGAGCGGATTGCGTTCATGCGGGCCGTGATCCCCGCGGGATCTCCGGCCGTGCCGCGCAGGCGTGCCCTGATGACGATGGCGCCGGGCGGGAGGCGTGAGGTGCGGTAGCTCAGCCCGGCTTCGGCTGCGGTCAGGCGTCTGAGGCTGCCGCTGCCGTCGATGATCTCCACCCAGTCGAGGATGTGGGAGATGTCCGATCCGTAGGCCCCGGCGTTCATGAACACCGCGCCGCCAAGGGAGCCGGGGATGCCGACCAGGAATTCCAGTCCGGCGATGCCGTGTGATGCGGCGGTTTCCGCGATCGTGACGTCGAGCGCGGCGGCACCTGCGATCAGGGCGTCCTCTCCGTCGGGGGTGATGTCCGCAAAACCGCGTGCGAGGCGGATGACGATGCCCCTGATGCCGCCGTCGCGGATGATGACGTTGGAGCAGGCGCCGAGGATCGTGACGGGCCATTCATGCGTCAGCTGTCTCATCAGCCGTGCGAGGTCGTCCGTATCTGCGGGCTGCACGTAGTATTCCGCAGGGCCGCCGACGCGGAACCAGGTGCGCGCGCCGAGGCCGTGATTGCGGGAGATTTTCCCCCGGATGCCGTCAAATACGGCCGGGAGCGTGTCTGTTTCCGCCGCTGCGGTCATGCCGCGCGGCCGCCTGTCCGGGAGGACTGCAGGGCGGCCAGTTCTTCCGGCAGGGACTGGGCCCATGTCGTGATGGTGCCTGCGCCGAGGCAGATCACGTAGTCGCCCGGCTGGGCGATGGCGTTGATCATTTCCGCGAGCTGCGCCGGATCGCTCAGGGGGACGACGGAGCGGTGGCCGCGTGCGCGCAGGCCCTCGATCAGGGCATCGCGGTCCACACCTTCGATCGGGTCTTCTCCGGCGGCGTAGACATCGGCGACGATTACGGTGTCCGCGTCGTTCATGCAGGTGCAGAATTCGCTGAACAGGGTCTGCAGGCGGGAGTAGCGGTGGGGCTGGACCACGGCGATGACGTGTTTTGCCCCGGCCTGGCGGCCTGCGTTGAGGACCGCGGCGATTTCCACGGGGTGGTGGCCGTAGTCATCGATGACGGTGACGCCGCCGGATTCTCCGGTGCGGGTAAAGCGGCGCTTGACGCCGCGGAAGGAGGCGAGGCCTGAGCGTATGGTCGCATCGTCGATATCCATTTCCACGGCGACGGCGATGGCGGCCAGGGCGTTCTGGACGTTGTGGTTTCCGAGCATCGGCAGGCGGAAGGGACCGGCGCGCCGGGAGTGGCGGCGGGTGCGGTCCGTGATCTGCACCTCGAAGGTTGCGCCCAGCTTGTCCGTGATGACTTTCTCGGCGCGGATATCGGCCTGCGGGGAGAAGCCGTAGGTGATGATGCGGTGATCCGAGAGCTGGGGGATCATTTCCTGCACGGCGGGATGATCGATGCACAGCACGGCGAAGCCGTAGAACGGGACATTGGAGACGAACTGGCGGTAGCCCGCTTCCATCGCCTCTTTGGTGCCCCAGTGATCGAGATGTTCGGGGTCCATGTTCGTCACGACAGAGATGACGGAGGGCAGACGCAGGAAGGAGCCGTCGCTTTCGTCGGCTTCCACGACCATCCACTCGCCTTTGCCCATGCGGGTGTTGGTGCCGTAGGCCTCGATGATGCCGCCGTTGATGACGGTCGGGTCCAGCCGTGCGGCTTCCAGCACGGCGGCGACGAGGCTGGTTGTGGTGGTTTTGCCGTGCGTGCCGCCGACGGAGACGGACCAGCGCAGGCGCATCAGCTCCGCCAGCATCTCGGCCCGGCGGACGACGGGAATCAGGCGTTCGCGCGCGGCGAGCACTTCGGGATTGTCGCGCCCGACGGCGGTTGAGATCACGACGACCTGGGCATCACCGAGATGTGCGGCATCGTGGCCGACCGAGACGGTGATTCCGGAGGCGCGCAGACGGCGGACATTGGCGTTTTCGGCCATGTCCGATCCCTGGACCTTATATCCCAGGAGATGCAGCACCTCCGCGATGCCGGACATGCCGATCCCGCCGATCCCGACGAAATGGATGGTGCCGATCGACAGTGGCAAGGCTCTCATGGGTGCTGCTCCGGTTGTTTGATTCGGGGGGAGCCCTCGGGCGGTTCGGAAAAGGAGAAGCCGGAATAGGCTGCGGAATACCAGGAAGGCAAGCACTCTTCGACCAGATCGGCGAGTGCGGATGCGGCGTGCGGCAGGCCCAGCGCGGCGGCGGCTGATGCGGCGGTGGTCAGCCCGTCCGTGTCTGTCAGGAGGGCGGACAGGGTTGAGGTGAGGGAGGCGGCCGTGAAATCCTTCTGCGGGACCATCAGGGCCGCGCCTTCCCGGACCAGGGCCTGGGCATTGGCGGTCTGTTCATCATTGGCTGCGGATGGCAGCGGCACGAGGACGGAGGGGCGTCCGGCGACGCATATTTCCGCCACGGAGGAGCCGCCCGCCCGGCCGATGACCAGATGTGCCCGGCTGAGCTGTTCAGCCACGTCGCTGAAGAAGGTTTCCACGCGGGCCGTGATTCCGGCTCCGGCCCAGGCGCTGCGGACGCGGTCGAGGTCTTCGGCGCGGACCTGCTGTGTGATTTCAAGTCTGGCGCGCAGGGTTTCCGGAAGTGCCGTGACGGCGGCCGGGACGACGTTGGAGAACACGCGTGCGCCCAGCGAGCCGCCCCAGACCAGCAGGCGGATGGTGTCTGTCGGGGGGATGTACGGTTTTCCCGTAAGCTGCGCGATGGCCGGGCGGACGGGCATGCCGGTGATCCGGATGCGGGCTTTTGAGGGCAGGCCCTTTACGTCGGCGAAGGAGGTTGCGATTCCGTCTGCATAGCGGGCGAGAAAGCCGTTGGCCTTGCCCGGCACGGCGTTGCCTTCATGCAGGATGACGGAGGGGCGGTTTTTTCCGGTGAAGGCGGCTCCGAGCACAGGGGCGACGGAGGGGTATCCGCCGAAGCCTGCGACAGCGACGGGGCGGATATGGCGGATGAGCCTGAGGGCCTGCCAGGCGCCGGAGCTTAATGCCAGGCCGCCTCTGAGGGCGCGGACGGGGCCGCGTCCGGCGACGCCTGCGCCGGGGAGGACGAACTGCTGTCCGTGGGAGAAGATTCCGCTGCTGCGCTGTCCGGCCCGCTGGTCCGTCATCAGCGCCAGGGTCCATCCGCGGGCGGCGAGTTCCTCTGCCAGGGCTTCTGCGGGGAAGAAATGTCCGCCGGTTCCGCCGGCGGCGATCACGATGGTACCGCGGGATTTCATATCGTGCTTCTCCGGCTGAGATCGTCGGGTCTGATATCTGATTCGGGCAGGAAGCGTGACAGACCGCTCGGGCGCTGCTGGTTGCGAGTGAGGGCCAGGAGCAGTCCGATGGTCAGTGCGACGGACATGGCGGAAGATCCGCCATAGGAAATGAACGGCAGCGTCATGCCTTTTGTGGGGATGAGATGCAGGGTGGAGGCCATGTTGACGAAGGCCTGCAGGCCGAAGCCCGTCACGAGGCCGGTTGCCGCGAGGATGATGAACGGATCGTCGCTTTTGACGAGACGCAGCAGGGTCCGCACCACGATCATGGCGAACACGCAGATGATGAAGGCGCAGATCAGCATGCCGTATTCCTCTCCCGCGACGGCGAAGACGAAGTCTGCGTGGGCATCGGGCAGCAGGTCTTTCACGCGGCCTTCACCGGGGCCGCGTCCTGTCAGACCGCCATTACCGAAGGCGCGCAGGGCGGTGTCGATCTGGTAGTGGTCTCCCTTGTCCGGGTGCAGGAAGCGCTCCACGCGGGAGTGAACATGCGGGAAGAGGAAGAAGGCGCCCACGCCTGCCGCCGCGACGCCGCCTGCGGCTGCGCCGACGAGGAAGAGGCTCAGTCCGTCCACGAAAAGCTGTGTGAGGAACACGGCGGTGATGACCGTGAGCATGCCGATATCGGGCTGGGATTTCAGCAGGAACAGGATGATGGCGTAGACCCCGACGGCGGCGATGATGCCGGAGAACGCGCCGGAGAGGCGGCGCTGCGTCAGGAGCCAGGCCGTGAGGATGGCGAAACAGGGCTTGAGGAATTCGGAGGGCTGGACGGACATCAGCGGCAGAGCGATCCAGCGCCGTGCGCCTTTGATTTCCATGCCGTGCACGAGGGTCATGGCGGTGGCGGCGATGGCGATGACCGAGCCGATGATTCCGATGCGTGTGGCGGCCTTGCGGGAGAGCATGGACAGGCCGACGACGATTGCGCCTGCGAGGGCGAGGAAGACCACCTGCTTGAAGATGAACATATTGCGCGAGGCGCCGATACGGACGGCCACGGCCGGGCTTGCGGCCAGCATCAGGATATAGCCGAAGCCGATCAGGATGCCGGTGCAGATGAGCGTGACGTGATCGACACTGCGCCACCAGCGGCCGGAAAGAGAGGTGTCTATGCGCGACGGAGGCGCCATCAGCCCGGGTCTCCCGCAGATAAGGGGTTCTGGTCCTCCAGAGTGCTCACAAGACGGGCAAAATAATGGCCGCGTGCCTCAAAGCCTGAAAACTGATCAAAACTTGCGCAGGCGGGGGAGAGGAGCACGACGGGTGCGTTCAGTTTTTCCGCGGCGGCAAAGGCGGCCGGGACGGCGTGATCGAGATTTTCCGCGATGTCGTAAGCCACGCCGTGTGCCCTGAGTGTTTCCGCGAGCAGCGGGGCGTCCCGGCCGATCAGGAGGGCTTTTGCGATGCGGGGGAAATACGGGATCAGATCCTCGATTCCGCCGGCTTTGGCCAGTCCGCCTGCGATCCAGACCAGCCGGTCGTAGCATCCCAGGGCGCGGGAGGCGGCATCGGCATTGGTGGCCTTGCTGTCGTCGATGAATGTGATGCCGCTGATGACGGCCACGCGTTTCTGGCGGTGGGGCAGGCCGGAGAAGCTCTGTACTGCGGCGGCGATCGTTGCGTCGGAGATGCCGAGGAAGCGGGCCATTGCGATGGTTGCGGCGATGTTTTCCGCATTATGCGCGCCCGGAAGTGCGGGCGGCTGCGGGACTGACAGGCCGTTATGGTCCCGGATCGTGGCGGCTTTGCAGAAGATGTCCGCGTCCTGGTCCTCTCCGGTGATGTATTGCGTGCGGATGCCGCGTGCGCTGAGGGGGGCTGCGATCTCGCGGGTCCAGGGATCGGATATCCCGCAGACGGCGAGGGAGCCCGGGGTCATGCGGTCGAAGATATGGGCCTTGGCGCGGGCATAGCCGTTCATGTCGCCGTGGCGGTCGAGGTGATCTGGCGTCATGTTCAGCAGGCAGGCCGTGTCGAAATGCAGGGTCTGCAGCCGTTCGAGCATGTAGGACGACATTTCCAACACATAGACGCCGGTATCGGGCAGCAGGGGCAGGAACAGGGCTGCGGGGCCGAGATTGCCGCCTTCCGCGACCGGGATACCGGCTGTGCGCAGTGTGTGGGCGAGCAGGGAGGTTGTGGTCGATTTGCCGTTCGTGCCGGTGATGCCCGCAAAGCGCGCTTTCGAACCGCTTTTCCGCACGGCTTCGAAGAGCAGTTCCGCGTCCGACAGAACCGGTATTCCGGCGCTGAGGAAGGCGGCGGCCAGCGGGTGCGGTTCGGGCAGGAGATGCGGGATGCCGGGGGAGAGGATGAGCGCATCGAACCCGGCGGAGGGGTCGGGCTGTACCAGGGTGACGTTTTTGTGGCCGTCTTTCAGATGGGCGCGTCCGGCCTCATTGTCGTCCCAGGCGGTGACGTCTGCTCCCATATCGGCCAGGGCGCAGGCTGCGGCCCGGCCGTTGCGGCCGAGGCCGAGGACGGCATAGCGTTTTCCGGACAGGAGATCTGCGGGGAAGCCGGTCATCGGATTTTCAGCGTGGCGAGGCCGCACAGGCCGAATATGATGGCCACGATCCAGAAGCGGACGACGATCTTGGGTTCCTGCCAGCCTTTCTTTTCAAAATGGTGATGGAGCGGGGCCATCAGAAACACGCGCCGTCCGGTGCGTTTGAACCAGAACACCTGGATGATGACGGACAGGGTTTCGATCACGAAGAGACCGCCGACGATGCACAGGACGAGTTCGTGTTTCACGGCGACGGCGACGGCTCCGAGTGCGCCGCCGAGCGGCAGGGAGCCCGTGTCTCCCATGAACACGGCGGCCGGAGGGGCATTGAACCACAGGAAGCCCAGTCCGGCGCCGACCAGTCCGGCGCAGAAGATCGCGAGTTCTCCGGTTCCGGGGACGTAGTGCAGCTGGAGATAGTCTGCGAAGACGTGGTTGCCGACGAGATAGGCGATCAGGGCGAAGACGAAGGCGGCAATGACGACCGGCACGGTGGCCAGTCCGTCCAGCCCGTCTGTGAAGTTCACGGCATTACCGAAGCCTGCGATGGTGACCATTGCGAAGATCGGGAAGGCGAAGCCGAGCGGGAGCAGGAAGTCCTTCACGAAGGGGAAGGCGACCTTATTGGCCAGTTCGGGCGGCATCAGGGACTGCAGCCACCATCCGGCGATGAGGGAGGCGGTGAATTCGCAGCCCAGGCGGACGCGTCCGGAGACGCCTGCGGTGTTGCGGCGGGAGAGCTTGAGATAGTCATCCGCGAAGCCGACCGCGCCGAATGCGCCGGTGATGAACAGCACGGCCCAGACGAAGCCGTTCTGCAGATCGGCCCAGAGCAGGGTTGAGGCGAACAGCGCGAGCAGCATCAGCGCGCCGCCCATTGTCGGCGTGCCTGCTTTTTCCAGGATGTGCCGTTCGGGTCCGGAGGCGCGGATCGGCTGGCCTTCGCGCTGGATGCGTCTGAGTTCGCGGACCAGGGGATTGCCCAGCAGCAGGCCGATCAGAAGCGCGGTCAGGCAGGCTCCGCCGGCCCGGAACGTGATATAGCGGAACAGGTTCAGGAAGGTGGTGTGACCCAGCGCGTGGTGGGAAACCAGCAGATACAGCATCAGGCGGGCGCTTCCGTCGTCTCTAGGGCGGCAATGATATCTTTCATCCGGCTGCCGAGGCTGCCTTTTACGAGCACGGCGTCTCCGGGGTGAAGGGCAGCTCTTACAGCAGGGGCGAGGTCCCCGGAAGCGGGAGACCAGGCGCCGCGCAGGGCGGGGGGCAGGGCGTCGAACAGGAGTTTCATGTGCCGGCCGCAGCAGAACACCTTGTCTGCGACGGCTTCGACCGGTTCCCTGAGGGAGAGGTGTTCGGCATCTGCGAAATCGCCGAGTTCGCGCATGTCGCCCAATACGACGATGCGTCTTTGTGCGGGGATGACGCCGAGCACGTCGAGCGCGGCGCGGATGGCGGGCACCGAGGCGTTGTAGCTTTCATCCAGGAGGGTGACGCCGTTCATGATGCTGCGGCGGCTGCCGCGTCCGGCGCCCGGGAGGAAGTCATCCAGCGCAGGAGCGGCTTTTGTGCCGTCTCCGCCTGAGGCGATGATAGCGGCCAGCGCGGCGAGGGCGTTGCGGGCGAGGTGGCGGCCGGGTGCGGGGAGGCGGACGGGGTAGTCCCGGCCCGCGATGCGGGCGGTGAAGGCGGAGCCGTCTCCGGTCTGGGCAAAACCGGTCAGGAGGGCCGTGCTGTCCGGCTGTTCTCCGGCTTTCCACAGCGTGGCTCCGGCTCTGGCGGCGGCCTGTGAGAACAGCGTCTGTCCGACGGCGTCATCCGGGACGATTGCGGTGCCGCCGGGGAGGAGTGCGTCGATGACAGCGGCTTTTTCTTCCGCGATGGCCTCGATACTGCCCATATGGCCCAGATGCGCGGAGCCGATGGTGGTGATGACGGCCGTGTGCGGCCGGCACATGGCGGCGAGCGGTGCGATCTCTCCGGGGTGGTTCATGCCGATTTCGCTGATGCACCACTGTGCGTCGCGTGGCATGCGGGCGAGGGTGAGGGGGACGCCCCAGTGATTGTTGTAGGAGGCGACGGCGGCGTGGGTTCTGCCCAGGGCGGAGCAGGCGGTGCGGAGCATTTCCTTGGTAGTTGTTTTGCCGACGCTGCCGGTGATGGCGATCAGATGTCCGGAGAAGCGTGCGCGGGCGGCCCGTCCGAGGGCCTGCAGGCCTGCCATCGTGTCCTGCACGAGGAGGATGCGCGGATCGGAGGAAGCCAGGGCGTCATGGCTCATGACGGCGGCGGCTCCCTTTTCCAGGGCGATTGCGATGTGGCGGTGTCCGTCCGATGCGTCGCCCCTCAGAGCGATGAACAGATCGCCGGGCGAGAGGGTGCGGGTATCGATGGAGATACCCGAGACGGCGATGTCACCCGGGCCGGTGAACCGTCCTTCCGTGGCGGTTTCGAGTTCGTCCCGTGTCCAGAGCACGCTCATGCCGCCAGTTCCCGCAGGACCTGCGCGTCGTCAAACGGATGGATTTCGGAGCCGATGATCTGCCCCTGCTCGTGTCCTTTTCCTGCCAGAAGCAGCACGTCTCCGCTGCGGAGCATCGACAGGGCTTCTGCGATGGCCTTGCGGCGGTCTCCGATCTCGATCGCGTCCGGCGCGCCTGCGAGCACGTCCTGGCGGATGGTGCGCGCGTCCTCGTTCCGGGGGTTATCGTCCGTGACGATCACCAGATCGGCGTAGTCCGCTGCCGCGCGGGCCATGAGCGGGCGCTTGCCCCTGTCGCGGTTTCCGCCCGCGCCGAAGAGGACGATCAGCCGTCCCGTTGCGTGCGGGCGCAGGGATTTCAGCACGCGCTCCAGGGCGTCGGGGGTGTGGGCATAGTCCACATAGGCGGCGGCTCCGTCCGGCAGGCGGAGTACGCGTTCCATCCGACCGCGCACGCCCTCCAGGCGGGGCAACAGCGCGAGGATGTCTTCGAGACGGCTTTCATCCGTGGCGGCGAGAGCGACGGCGAGCAGCACGTTGTCGGCCTGGAAGCGCCCGGGGAGTTTCAGGGCGACCTCTGTGGTCCGTCCGCCGATGCCCAGGCTCAGGATCTGCCCGTCCGGCTGCGGTGTCTGTTTCAGGAGGCGGAGCGTGGTTCCGGCCTCTCCGACCAGGCGAAGGGTCTGTCTGCGTGCTGTGGTGATGCGGCGGATGGCTCCGAGTGTTTCGGGGTCCATATCGGCCCAGGCGGCCACCAGTCCGCCTTCGGGCAGGAGCGTATCGAGCAGGCGGAGCTTGGCCTTACGGTAGTCCTCAAGGCTGCCGTGATAGTCAAGATGATCGCGTGTGAGGTTGGTGAAACCTGCGGCTGACAGCGTCACGCCGTCCAGGCGCTGCTGGTCCAGCCCGTGGGAGGAGGCTTCCATGGCGACATCCGTCACACCGGCGGTTTTCAGCGCGGCCAGGCCGGAGGCGAGCGTGACGGGGTCCGGTGTTGTCAGGGACGGGAAGCTGACCGGCAGGGGCATGTCCGGTTTAAGGCCGAGCGTGCCGAGGCTTACGGCCTTATGGCCCTGCAGCATCATGATCTGGCGGAGAAAATCGGCGGTGCTGGTTTTGCCGTTCGTGCCGGTGATGGCGACGATACGTCCGGGCTGTGGTCCGGCGAAGGCGGCGGCGAGCAGGGCCAGGGCGTGACGCGGGGCATCGCTGCGGATGGTCGCGACGCCTTCGGGCACGGTGGCGTCGGGTGTGGTGAGGATGGCGGCGGCCCCTGCGGCGCAGGCGCGGGGGATGTAGTCCCGCCCGTCGGACTGCGTGCCGGGGATGGCGGCGAACAGCATGCCAGGCGCGCAGGTTCTGCTGTCTCCGGTCAGGCCCGTGATTTCAGGGTCCGATCCGTGAGACATCGTGAGTTGCTGGGGGGTTTTCGCGAGGAGGTCGGACAGGCGCATGGCGGTCATCCTGGCTGTGCGGGGGCAGCGGCGGCGGCTGTCCGTCCGGGTTTTCCGGCCCTGGCGGGCTGTCTGTTGCGCGGATCTCCCGGATCGTTGCCCGGTCCGAGTGCGCGGTAGCCCCTGGGCACCGGCGGGGACAGGGGGATGGCGAGTTTCGCGTCGATTTCCGCCGCATGGGCCGTGTCAGGGAAGATCTGCAGCATCGGTCCGACGCGGGTGATGATTCGCGATACGGTCGGGGCGGCGTTCCATGCGGCGGTTGTCCAGCCGTGGGTTTTCGGTGTCGCATGGGGGCTGTCGAGCATGACATAGACGGCATAGCGCGGGGCGTTCATCGGGAAAATGCCGGTGAAGGCCGAGATATTTACGTGTTTGAGATAGCCGCCATGCGGGCCGATCTTTTCCGCCGTTCCGGTTTTCCCGCCGACGAAATAGCCCGGGGATTCGGCGGTTTTTCCGGTTCCTTTCACCACGTCGAGGCGCAGGATGCGGCGAAGCAGCGCGGAGTTCTCGGGAGAGATGACCCGTGTTCCCACGGGTGTGGCGGCGGACGGGGCGGGAGCCGGGGAAGAGGAGGCAGCGGTGCTGCCGGATTCTGCCGCCTTTCTTTCCGCGAGCTGCTGCAGCGGGGTTGCGTCTTTTTTCGGATCTTCGTCCGTCCTGTCCTCATCGGAGTCTGCGGCCAGCAGGGTCGGTCTGACGAGGATACCGCCGTTCACCGTGGCGGCGGTGCCGCGTACGATGGCGAGCGGGGGTTCGGCCACGCCGTGTCCGAAGCCTACGGTCATGACGGTGGAGATGCCCCAGTTGCGGATTGCGGGGAAGATGGGGCGTCCGGCCTCTGGCAGCTCGATGGGTACGGGCGAGAAAAATCCCATGTTCCGCAGCCATTCTCTCTGTCTTTCCCCGCCGACATCCAGCGCGATATGCGCGGCGGCGGGGTTGGAGGAATAGGCCATCACTTCGGTCAGGCTGAGCCAGGGCGAGAAGTGATCGGTTTTCAGATCGGAGATGGTGAACCGGCCGATATGGATCGGAATGGAGGAGAAGCGGTCCCAGATATGGGCGACGCCGAGCTGGAGCGCCATGGCGGCGGTCTGCAGCTTGAAGGTTGATCCGGGTTCGTACATGCCCGTCACGGCGCGGTTGAAGCGTTCGTCCGGCGTGGCTTTCTTGAAGTTGTTGGCGTCGTAATCCGGCAGGCTGACCATGGCGATGACCTCGCCGGTATTGACGTCCATGACGATGGCGCTTGCGCCGATCGGCTGGAATTCGTCCTTTGCCTTTGCCAGTTCCTCGCGCACGACGCCCTGAACGCGCACGTCGAGCGAGAGGCGGAGCGGGGCGTGGCTGGAGGTCAGGCGCTGTTCGAAAAACCGCTCTACGCCGGCGATGCCTTTGTCATCAATGTCCACTGCGCCGAGCACGTGTGCGGCGGTCAGGCCCAGGGGATAGTGTCTGCGCTCGCTCGGTTCGAAGTAGATCCCGGGAATTCCGAGATTATTGATGGCGACTTCCTGAGCGGGCGTGATGTCGCGGGCGAGATAGACGAACTGCCGGTGCGGCATGGAGAGGCGCCGGACGGTTTCATCCGGGTCGAGTGAGGGCAGGACGGTCCGGAGTTTCTTTGCGATTTCCTCAGGATTTATGAGTTCCTGGGGGTTGGCGTAGACCTGGGCGACCGGCAGGGAGATGGCCAGTTCCTGTCCGTTGCGGTCGATGATCGAGGCGCGCCGGATCTGCGGCAGGCTGAGATCTCCGGCTCTGGAATCTCTCGGATCTATATGGGGGATTTCCGGGACCAGGGGCTGGATCTGGTGCGGTTCGGGCGCTTTGGGATTGAGGATCGTGGCGTAGGTCAGTTTCAGGGCGACGGCTGCATAGACAGCGCAAAATCCGGCTGCCACACCGAGCAGCCGGACATACATTTTTTCCCTCCGGGCCCGCTCCCTCAGTTCAGGCAGCGTGACACGGACGTTCTGTTCTCCGGGTGGAGGCGACTCTCCTGACGGACCCGTCATCTGTATCTGCCGGGCTCAGATCAGTTGGAAAGAGGAACGGGCGGCGGCAGCTCGTCGCTGAGTGAGGACCGTCCGAGCAGGGAACGGCCGCTCTGCATGGAAGCGGAGGCCAGTGTTGTCGAAGCCGTGCGGACCGGACGCCAGGCGGCCACGCGGGTGACGGGCAGGCTTGCCGTGCTGCGCACATGCGTGACGGATGCCAGTTCTGTCGGAGCTGCCTTTATCACGCTGTCAGGATGACGTTCGGCCTTGCGGGCCGATACGGCGGCCTCGGTATGGCGCGGCTGCGGCGTGGCGTCAGCCAGCTGCATGGCACTGCGCGCGGCATGGTGCGGCAGCTCGGCCGGGACAGGTTTTGCCAGTGCGACGTGAACGGGCTCATGACGCAGCTCGGGCAGACGGGAGGTGTCTTCCGCGAGCACGGCCGGGTGCACCGTGTGTCGTACTGCCGGGGTGACAGAGGCGGGTGCGACGGGGGTCGCTGCTGCGGATGCCAGAACCACGGCCGGGCGCGGTATTGCCGGACGGGGCGTGATCTGCCGTGCGGCCACGACCTGAATGGGGTGCTCCGCGTGCGGCTGCACGGGCTGCGGGGCGGCGGAGGCGAGGATGGCTGCTTCCGTTGCGGGCGTTTCGGTCCGGGACGGTGCGTGCACGCTGCGGCCTGCATCCGGTGCGGGGAGGCGGGAGGCCAGATCGGCCTGGCGCACGAACTGTGACGGCTCCATGGGCTGGAGATCCGGCGTGAAGCGTGCGGCCAGTCCGGTCAGGCGGTCCGGCTGGTTCAGCAGCGCCCATTCCGTGCGGAGCATGGCGGTCTGCTGCCGGATATGCTGCGTGTTGTGCACGATATCCGTTATCTGACGATCCAGCAGGGTTGTCTGGTGCTTTTTGGAATACAGGAACAGACCGGACAGACCCGCAGAAACGGCGCAGAGTATTGTAAGGGACCTCATCATCGGTCGGTTTCCTGTCGTGAGAAAGTGCTGTTACCCTGAGTGCGGGCGGCCGGGTCTGTGTGGCGGAGGAGGGCGCGCAGTCTGGCGCTTCGTGCGCGCGGGTTGCGTGCGCACTCCTCTTCCGAGGGGCGCACCGCGCGCCGCGAGAGCAGCGTGAACGGTGCGAGGGGCGGTGCGGAGAACGCACCGGGATTATGGCGTGACGGCGTCGGGGCCGTTCCGGCGGCCTTTGCGAAGGCGCGCTTGACGATCCGGTCTTCCAGAGAATGGAAGGAGACGACCACGATCCGTCCGCCGGGCGCGATCAGATCGAAGGCGGCGTCCAGTCCGCGCTCGATTTCTCCCAGCTCGTCATTCACCGCGATGCGCAGCCCCTGAAAGCTGCGTGTTGCGGAATCGATGCCGGAGCGGTCTGCCGGAACGACGGACCGGATCAGCTCCGCCAGACGGAGGGTCGTGCGGAACGGCTCGTCGGCGCGGGCGCTGACGACGGCCTTTGCAACGCGGCGTGCGTGACGCTCTTCCCCGTAAAAATGGAAGATGTCCGCAAGTTCTTTTTCAGACGCGGCATTCACCAGATCTGCGGCTGATTCCCCTTCGCTGCCCATCCGCATGTCCAGCGGGCCGTCGGCCCGGAACGAGAAGCCGCGATCGGCCTCATCGATCTGGAAGGACGAGACGCCGAGATCGAGCACGATGCCGCTGACGGAGGACAGCCCGGTCCCGCGCACCAGTTCGTCCATGCTGCCGAAGGTTCCGTGCAGCATGGTCAGGCGAGGCAGGCCATCGGGCGTGCTGCCGTATCCTGCGGCCAGATCCTGTCCGCGGCTGATGGCGGCCGGATCACGGTCGATTCCCAGAACGCGGCATTCCGCGGCGGCGAGGAAGGAGCGGGTATAGCCGCCTCCGCCGAATGTGCCGTCGACATAGATTTCCGCATCTGCCGGATTCAGGGCTTCGAGAACCTCGGCCAGCATGACCGGGATATGCCCTGGATCGTGTCCGGCGCGTGACATGAGGTCTGCGAAGGCCGGAGCGGGACGGGGCGGGGCAGAGGACATGGCGTTCATCCTTCTCCGCCTTTCTGTGCCGGGAGCGTCACGCGGCGGGAGCGCTGGCGTGCTTCTGCCACGCGCTGCTGTGCGGCGGCGGGTTCCCATATCTGGAAGATGCGTCCCAGACCCATGAAGGTGACGCTGTCGGAAAGACCTGCGTGTTCACGCAGGAAATCCGGAAGGATGATCCGTCCCTCCCGATCGGGATCAAGGGGGTAGGCGTCCGCATACAGCGCTGCGGCCAGGTCATCATGTTCATCCGAGAACATGCTGAGCTGGTCCAGCGGCTGCGCCAGCCGGGCGAAGGCCGTTGCCGGCCAGGCCTCGATGCAGGGCTGCGTATGGGACGGACGCAGGATCAAGAGAGACTCACCTTCTGTTGCCTGAGCCCGGAGCACTGAGCGGAACCCGGCCGGAATCGAGACGCGTCCCTTGGCGTCGAATCGATTCTGGTGTGTGCCGAGAAACACGCTCACCGCTGACAGGCCCTTCATGGCAGGGGTTATGGGGACAGAAATACCGCGAACTGCTTAAACTTGGGTTATCATGGGATTTTATGGGACGTCAAATGAACACAGGTAGAAAACAGCAGAAAACCGGGAGAAATGATCTGTTTACAAGTATCTCCATGAAAAATATGTCATTTCAGAGACTGTGATTAAAAGAACTTATGATCTGTATTTGTTCTTATTTTGTTCTTTATCCTGAGAGCAGACTCGGAAATGTCCATAAAATCCCATGACGATGTCCCATGGCATCCCATATCCGGCCGGTATGCCGCGGGGTGTGAAAAAGGGGAGGGAGAGGGTGTGCCAGACGGCCTGTAAGCCGGGTTCTGTACGGGTCCGTTTCCGGACCGCGACGGTCATTCCTCTGGGACGTGTCTTGCGACACGCCTCGCGCGACCAACCCGGACGACGGGGCGGGAGACCCCCCCGGAAGTGCGGCGGACCGCCTTCCTGTCGTCCCTATTCGGTCTTGCTCCCGGTGGGGTTTGCCGTGCCGCCGCCGTTACCGGAAGCGCGGTGCGCTCTTACCGCACCGTTTCACCCTTACCTTCACTCCAGTCTGCACCGGGCGGGAAGGTGGTCTGTTTTCTGTGGCACTTTCCCTGAGGTCGCCCTCGCCGGCAGTTAGCCGGCACCGTTCTCCCATGGAGCCCGGACTTTCCTCCATTCCCGCAGGGGAACAGCGACCGTCCGGCCGTCTGGCGGCGTGACCTTGCGCAGGTCGTGGCGGAAGCGTCAAGTCTGCGTATGTGGTTTACCCGGATGATTTCCCTGTGGCAGCCTTTTCGGGAGGCCTGGTGAGCCTGATCTGAGAAGCCGCTTCTGCGTGTGGTTTCGGAGGCGGCGAGGAGGCCCCGCAGCATCATTCTTTTGTGTATGGCGGCCTGCATGCTGCCCTGAGCTGTTATCCCTGTCCGCCTAGCAGCCTGTCGGGTTGGGCATTTTGCGGATCATAGGGCTGAGGCTGACCTGTCTTATGCTGCGTGAAGCCGTGCC
>NZ_JAJJND010000179.1 GCF_029759835.1 Acetobacter sp. AN02 | reverse complement strand
ATACCATCGGGCATTTCCTCTGACTCATCTGTGAAGTGACGCAAAGAGGCTGTTCTGATTCAGTTCTGGGAGGGAGGATCGGGTATGGCTGGTGCGATTGCTTTACGGACGGATTATAGGGCTGATGCGCTTCGGCGTCTGGCCTTGGGTACACGGGATGCGAATGTTGCACGGCGCCTTTTGTCGCTGGCTGCCGTGCGCGAAGGTGCCAGTCGAGGTGATGCGGCACGGATCGGGGGCATGGACCGGCAGACCCTGCGAGATTGGGTGCACAGGTTCAATGCTGCGGGGCCAGATGGTTTGCGGGACCAATGGCGCAATGGCTCTGTCTGCCGCCTGACGGCCGATCAACAGAGGGAACTCTCGGAATTAATCATCGCTGGCCCCGATCGGAACCGAGACGGCGTGGTCCGTTGGCGCCGCGTTGACCTGAAGCGGGTGATGGAAGAGCGCTTTGGCGTTTCGTATCACGAACGCCATGTTTCCACCCTGCTGAAACGGCTGGGCTACAGTCATGTCAGCGTACGGCCCCGCCACCCGGGGCAGGACACTGGCGTCATGGAGGCATTTAAAAAAACTTCCCCCGCATCCTGAGCGCTCATACCGGCCATCTGCCGAAGGGAAAGCCGATCGAGATCTGGTTCCAGGACGAGGCCCGGATCGGTCAGAAGAACGGTGTCGTCCGGCAATGGGCCAAGCGAGGCACGCGACCACGCCAGCCGGCTGACCAGCGTTACGCCAATGCCTGGCTGTTCGGCGCCATCTGTCCTGCACGCGGCAAAGCCGCAGGCCTCGCGCTCCCGTTTATCGGCACTGACAGCATGCAATTGCATCTCAACGAAATTGCGCGCTGTGTCGCCCGCGGAGCCCATGCTGTCCTCCTTCTCGATCGGGCACCATGGCTATACGACTGGAAAAATCAGACTGCCGAAAAATGTCAGTCTGATCTTCCTGCCATCACGCGCTCCCGAACTGAACCCGGTCGAAAACGTCTGGCAGTTCCTCCGCGCCAACTGGCTGTCCAATACCGTCTTCAAAGACATGGACCACATCATCAAGGCCGCATGCTCAGCCTGGAACAATCTCTCTGCCCTGCCGCAAACCATCCAATCCATCGGGCTCAGAAAGTGGGCTCATATCGGTCAAACATGATAACCGTTGGTAT
>NZ_JAJJND010000178.1 GCF_029759835.1 Acetobacter sp. AN02 | reverse complement strand
GCAGTGTCAGGCATGGGTCAATTCTCAGTGGAAATTTATACCCTTCCCGGGTCAGTTCTCGGTGAAAATCAACAGCCTCACAAGCATCGCTCATTGTCGCTCATATCTGCAGAATACTGCGAAAAATCACTCAGACCGTTTTTTGAGTCAGGCTCTCAGACTCAACTAAAACTGTGAGTCGTAATTTAATCTCATTAGGTAATGAAAATTGTTCCTTGTAATAGTCACTGTCTCCCCTAATATCGTTAAGAACTATTTCATCATGCATATCACCCATGAGTCCGTTAATAGTCGCAAGGAAGGTTGATAAAGCATCAAGCTCTTTATCCTTGCGAATAACTCGTAATGTATCCACATAAGCTGTGCGGCGGCTTATGATTTTACGAAGTGAATGAAACTGATGTCCTGTAACTTTTTGATCAAAATTTAAGACATCAATAATTTTGTTTAGTTCGTTTTTCTGAAAATTTTTAAATTCTTCGGGTGTAGCTGGTTTAAAATCTGCAAGACGTTTTAGGACCAGCCGAAATAGAAGTGGATGCAATACACTCCATAAAAGTAACGCTTTTCTAAAAGTTTTAAAATGTTGCCCATTCCGAAAAGCATCCTGTAAAAAACCCATTTGACAGGTTACAAAATGTAACTGCCACGGATATGTATGACGCCTGTCAAAGTTGCAGCACCCAAACCGCATATGTTTAAACTGCGCTCGGATTTCTTTATAAAATTCCTGCTCTTCAAAAAGAGCTTTCCGTCTTAATGCTATTTTCATGAGAATCCGACGGAACTCTTTTATTTTCGATCTTCTGGCCAGAAGTTGCCATGTTATACGATAACATTCCTCGAGCACTTCCTGATTACATTCTGTATTAGCCTTATAAGGATAATGTGCATTCATATTTATATCATCATCCCTCATGATGTTATTGAAAAGATTGGAAATTAGGATATCTGAAGCATAAGGAGTATTAGGATCAAATAGCATAAGAGGCATCCATGCAGAAAAAATGTTGTCTAGATAAATAAAGCAAGTATTATGAGTGCTTTATTTAACTTTAAAAATACGATTTGCAGCTCAAAGTCAATGTCTCTGATTAGAGGTGGACCACATTTTTTGGGCAGGGCAATAAGCTATAATCCGACCTGAAAGAGGACGGGTTTTATGGGTAAGGTTACGCGCAAGAGGTATGGGGCGGAGTTCAAATCACGGGTTGCCCTGGAAGCGATCCGTGGGGAACTGACGCT
>NZ_JAJJND010000177.1 GCF_029759835.1 Acetobacter sp. AN02 | reverse complement strand
GATCGCCTGCATGGCAAGAGCTGTTGCGATATGGCTTTTTCCTGTGCCCGGTCCCCCGATCAGAACGACATTTTCGGCATGGTCAATGAAGGTGCCCCCATGGAGTTGACGCACCATCGCTTCGTTGATGTCGGCACAGGAGAAATCAAAACCTGCCAGATCCTTATAGGCTGGGAACCTTGCCGCTTTTTTCTGATAGACAATGGAGCGTATCTCCCGTTCTGCAAGTTCTGCTTTCAGAAGCTGGGAGAGAACCGGGATTGCTGCTTCGAAGGCCGGAGCGCCCTGTTCGGTCAGTTCTTCCGTGGCCTGAGCCATGCCATACATCCGCAGGCCGCGGAGCATGACGACAAGAGCGCCAGCAGCAGGATCATGACGCATGGCGGATCTCCCCACGCAGGGCGTCATAGCGGGAGGTATTGGCAAGCGGCTCACATTCAAGTGTCAGGGCCTGCGGCGTCTCAATCCGTGCTGTCGCGGTTTTTTTGCCATCCGTCAGACGATGCAGCGTATTGAGGATGTGCGTTTTGGTCGGGACGCCATCTTCAAGTGCCAGTTCCACCGCGCAAAGCACGGCTTGTTCGTCGTGATGCAGCACAAGGGCCAGGACCTCGACCATGTCACGCTCACCACCAGTCCGTTTGCGGAGATGCTCCTGCAGGACACGGAAGGCCTGAGGCAATTCGGCAAATGGCGCACCATTGCGCAAGGCACCCGGTTTGCGCTGAAGGACGGCCAGATAATGGCGCCAGTCATAAACCGTTCGACTGGACGCAGTGTGAGAGCGTTCAATGATCCGGCCATGCTCGCACAGCACACGTCCCTCGGCTACGATCACCAGTCGGGCGGGATAGACACGCAGACTGACAGGACGGTTGGCAAAGGACGCTGGCACGCTGTAGCTGGTGCCCTCAAAACGGATGAGGCAGGTCGGAGACACTCTCTTGGTGTGTTCGACAAATCCATCGAAGGGGCGCCCCATGCTCATCAGATGCGGCACTTCGGCGGCATGGGCCTCGGCGACACTGCCCGGCAGGTCCACATGCCGCTGATCTGCCCAGTGCTCACGGCAGCGCCTCTCAAGCCAGAGATTCAGGGCTGCAAGATCAGGGAAATGCGGCATCTCCTGCCAGATCTGGCGGCGGGCATCCTGAACGGTCTTCTCAATCTGCCCTTTCTCCCATCCCGATGCAGGATTACAGAAATCCGCCTCAAACAGATAGTGGCTCACAAGTGCGGAAAAACGCAGGTTTACCTGCCGGGCTTTCCCTCGCCCGACATGATCCACAGCTGTTTTCATATTATCGAAAATACCCCGGCGCGGCACGCCGCCCAGCATCCGGA
>NZ_JAJJND010000176.1 GCF_029759835.1 Acetobacter sp. AN02 | reverse complement strand
AACAGACCATTGCACCCACTTGGTGCGGGAGGAAAAATGACACCCATCGAGAAGGCAAAACAGCAGGTCGAACAGGCCAAGGCCCGGTATCAGGCTTTGCTCGCCAGACAGAACGCCGAGGAACGCAAGCTGGACACAAGGCGCAAGGTCATTCTCGGGGGTCTGCTGATCGACGCGGCCGGGAAGAATGAACGCTTCGGCCGGGTCATTGATGAGCTGATGAAACGCATCACCCGCGACCACGACCACAAGGCGTTCGAGGGGTGGCAGAAGTCGGTTTCTGTTGAACGAAACCCCTATCGTGTGTATGATGTGTAAATGAAAAGCGCCGTTCTGATCCGTGAGCTGGAAAAAGCAGGCTGGAAACTGGATCGCGTGCGCGGTTCACACAACGTCTTCAAACATCCGTCGCGCCCGGGGATCGTGGTTGTCCCTCACCCCAAAAAGGACCTGGGAAGCGGACTGGTCGCCGCCATCCGCAAGCAGGCGGGCATCTAGGAGGATCATCATGCGCTATCCGGTCGTGATAGAACGGGGCAGCGAAACAACAGCATTCGGCGTTGTTTTTCCTGACCTCCCCGGCTGCTTTTCCGCAGGCGATACCCTCGACGAAGCCATTTCCAGCGCAGAAGAAGCGGCAGCGGCATGGATCGACGCTACACTGGACGCGGGAGATGCGGTTCCTTCTCCCAGCACACTCGATGCGATCCAGAACAATCCGGACTATCAGGGCTGGACCATCGGCTTTGTCACCATTGATCCGGCCATTCTCGATGATCGGGTGGAACGGGCGAACATTTCTCTTCCCCGCCGCGTTCTGGAACGGCTGGACGCTCTGGCAAGAGCGTCCAGTGAAAGCCGCTCGGGCATGATCGCGGCCATGACCTTGCAAGCGAAACTCACGCCTGACGCCATTCGTGAGCGCTGATAGCGAGCTGGCCGCGTTCGACCAGCTCGGCCGGGAAATGGCGGAGACAAACCGACTGCTCCGGACCGTCCGGTCCGATCAGGCCACCCGGAACCAGCAGGAACAAGCCCTGTCGGCCGAAATGAATACCGCTCTTAAACAGGCTACAGGAGCCTCACAGGAGGCGCTGCAGGCCAGTCAGACAGAAATACGTTCATCTCCTGCTCTGGACGGGACTGATGGCCTTCCTGATCGTTCTGGTGGCGTTTGGCGGGGGAATCTTGACCTGCTGACCATGTGCCGTGGGAACGAATGGACTACGGAACGCCAGAAAGGCGGGATCGTCTGCTTCCCGTATGCGGACCCCAAGGGGAACGTGACCGGCTGGTATCTCCCCTGACCGTCACCTGGATGGGAAAGCCGACCAGCCCCTTCATCGCTTCCTGATACCAACCGTTTCTTGATCAGACTCACGGGGTACCCATTGGGCTAAAAATGTGATTCACAGGATGCTGATCAT
>NZ_JAJJND010000175.1 GCF_029759835.1 Acetobacter sp. AN02 | reverse complement strand
GCGTATCATGACGCGCCGACGCCCTCTGGTCCGGGGTTAACCCCGGACCAGAGGGCCAACAGCAGCGCCGTCAGAATAGCGGCATGACAACAACCGGGTATAGCTTATTCAAACCCAAAAACTGTCCGATCAGACGGGACCACCTCTGCACGCGAGTCGCGTTAATTAGGGAAACCGACAGTAGTCCATGAAGGGCGTCCTTTTGATCATGATCCGAAAAGGCGTCAAAACTATTGACGCAAGAATGTCAATGTCGTCGCAATCGCCGATTTCCATCTCAGACTAACTCCGAACACCGTCTTTGGTTAGCGCGGTATCCTACATGGCGTTGTGAGAGCAATTCAGGAGTGTTTTGATCTTCGGCTTTACGCCGTCTTCCTGTGGCTAAATTTCAGGCTGCCTCGTATCGAGATCTGAGCAGCACTCATGAAAGGGTACGAGATGCAAACAAGCCGGGCAGACATCGCGGATCTGACGTATTTTCTGACGATTGCCCGACATCGCAGTTTCAGCCGTGCCGCGATCGAAATCGGCGTCAGCTCGTCTGCCCTAAGCCACGCTCTGAAAGCCCTTGAACATCGGATTGGTGTTCGTCTGCTCAACCGTACAACCAAGAGCGTTACGCTGACGGCAGCAGGCGAAGCTCTTGTCGCCAAAATCGGTGAGCCGTTTGAAGCTATCGACACGGCTATGGAAACCTTGAACCGCTTCCGGGACGCTCCCGCCGGCCGGATCCGCCTGAATGTGGCTGTCGAAGCGGCAAATCTTCTACTGGCCCCGGTTATCCCGGAGTTCATGGATCGCTATCCGGACGTAGAATTAGATATCGTTGCCAGCAACAGAATGATGGATGTGACCGAAGCTGGGTTTGATGCCGGGATCCGTTATGGAAATACAGTACCTGAAGGCATGATTGCCCAGAAGCTGTCAGCAAATATTTTTTGGATCATCGTGGGGGCACCGAGCTATCTTGCCCGCTTCGGGATACCGGAGCACCCAGACGACCTCCTTGAACATCGTTGTATCAGCAACAGACTGGGCGATGACCGCATTTACCGGTGGGAACTTGAGTGCGCGGGGAAAGAGATCGAAATTCCTGTTCCAACATCGATCACTGTCGATCAGGCCGAAACCGGTCTGCACGCTGTGCTGGGCGGCGCCGGCCTGATGTATTTGCCCCAGCCGCTAGTCTCGGCCTATCTGGCCGATGGGCGATTGACTCAGGTCTTGCCTAAATGGGCGACCTCTGGTGAGGGCTTTCACATTTATTATTCGAGCCGTCACCAGTTACCGACCGGATTACGGCTGCTGATTGACCTGATCCGGGATTTGCGTCCTATGGGGCTGTAACCCGCCACCATGCGGCACGGTCGCTTGGTGACTCCAGGTCTCGGTTGGCCGCCTCTGGTTAATGCGCAGGTGGAGGGTTCGAAAAACCCATGGTTTTGAGGGTGAATTGCCCCGGGTTTTGTGGAGACGTTTTTTATCTGATTTAAGCGGCTAAAGCATGTGATTTTTGTTGTGCATAA
>NZ_JAJJND010000174.1 GCF_029759835.1 Acetobacter sp. AN02 | reverse complement strand
ACAACAAACGCTCCGTCTGTGCGTCCATCATAGGGGATCAAATATCACTAAAATTTTATCGTTTGCATAAAAAAAACATTTCGGTGCGAAATTAATTATGCTTCATTCTCTTCAAGAATTTTCTACACACTTGAAATGAAGTGGAACATGAAATGGTTGCTGCTCTAGTATCATTACATGCAGGTGTTGCTACAGTTTACAGCAGTGGGGACTTAAGCTCTCTTGCTGGAGTGTCAGCAATTAGCTCCATCGTTGTTACTAAAAATTCTCAAACCCCCGATGGTGATCCAGTAATTGTAGACTTATCTTCTGGATTAGCCGGGATTAGTGCACTTTCTAGTATTTCAGTTCAGAACGGAGCCACTGCTACAGTAGGTGGTGGAGTTCTTTCTGCTGGCGTAGCAAGCTCATTAAGTGTCAATGGCGGCATTCTTGATATTCAAGGCAGCGTTATTGGTGCCAACGTTTTAAACTCTATTACTGTTGGGCCAGCCGGTGGTGAAGTAAAAATTGAACCTACAGGTTTATCTGTATGCGTTTTGACACTACCTATTAATTTTATTGATTCCAATGGAAATTCAACAACAAAAATTCCCTCTAATTTTGTTATGGACTTTCCAAAAAGTAAATCTATTCCATCTTCATATGATCCATTAACAAATACAACAACAATTGGCGATGGAATTAGCCTGCTTGGCATTTTGGGCGCTGGTAGAACCATTGTACTATCTGGAGATCCATTTAATTTAAAAAATACAGGAACCCCTCACTATCCAATTTTAGATCCACTCCACCTTGGAAATCCTGTTTCTTATAGTAAAACATTTACTCAATCTGATGGTAATGGTGGTGTTATTACCTGTTTTCTTTCTAATAGCCTCATTAATACGCCTTCCGGAAACACGCCTGTTGAAGATATAAGTATTGGAGATGAGATTATTGCGTATGTTGACGGCGTTGCCACGCCCCGTCGCGTAACCTGGTCTGGTCAGGCACACTGCAACGTTCGTTCCCATCTTCCTGATGACGAGGCAGGTTACCCGGTCCGCCTTCTCAAGGACGCGATTTCAGACGGCGTTCCGTTCAAGGACATGCTGATCACGGCGGAGCACTGCCTGTTCTTTAATGGACAGTTCGTCCCAGCCCGTATGCTTGTGAACGGCCGTTCGATCTTCTTCGACAAATCCATCACGTCTTACGACTACTACCACATCGAAACCGAGGATCATTCGGTCATCATGGCCGATGGCATGCTCACCGAGAGCTATCTCGACACAGGCAACCGTCGCACTTTTATGCAAAAGGGAAATGTGGTTTCTATCGGCAGCAGCCGCAATCTGACGTGGGACGATGCGGCAGCACCGCTTGGGGTCAACCGTGAATTCGCAGAACCCCTATTCCGCCAGGCCGAAGCTCGTGCAGAGGCAGCGGGCATCGCACAGAAAGATGCGGCTCCAGAACTGACCGAGGATGCCGACCTTCATCTCGTCACAGACACAGGTGTGTCTATCCGCCCTGCCCGTGAATACAACGG
>NZ_JAJJND010000173.1 GCF_029759835.1 Acetobacter sp. AN02 | reverse complement strand
AAAACCGTCAATCAAAGCGCCAAAACCCAGAAATTACTCGCCAAGAACATCAATCAACGGTTCTTCGATCCCTCCAGCTGTATCGGCAAGTGCCGCATAAACGCCGTTCTCGAATGTATTACCGGAAAGACAGATACTCAGAAAAGAAAAAGAATATATTCGCAGAATTTTCAAAATACAGATCACAAAAACAGAACGCCGCAGCATTCACAATTATAAACACTTAAAATAGAAAATAATTTTATTGCGTTATAAATTTCTGATCACCGTCATGAAAAATTAAATATTTTCATTTCATTATAATATCCATATCGAATACGGCTTATGAATATCGCTCAACAGTCTATTACATTAAATATCACTACAAGATCTCTCAGATAATTGTAAGATGCTTTTGAAGAAACCGTCATCTCTCCGCAGCGATAAGAGGTAACAATGCAATATGTTAATCTTGGCCACAGTGGTCTGAAAGTATCACGTCTGTGCCTCGGTTGTATGAGTTACGGTGAACCGGATCGGCTTCCTCAGCCATGGTCCCTGCCAGAGGAGACTGCTCGTCCATTTTTTCGCCAAGCGTTAGAGGGAGGAATTAACTTCTTCGATAATGCGAACATCTACTCGGGTGGCAGCTCCGAGGAGATCATGGGAAGAGCGCTGAAAGATATGGCACGTCGCGACGAGATCGTCGTCGCAACAAAAGCATTTTTTCCTTGGCGAAATGCACCGAACACTGGTTTCCTCTCACGTAAGGCGCTTTTTCAGGCGATTGATGACAGTCTGATGCGGCTCGGCATGGACTATGTCGATCTCTATCAGATCCATCGCTTTGACCATCACACCCCGATCGAAGAGACTATGGAGGCACTTCATGATATCGTGAAGGCTGGCAAAGCGCGCTATCTCGGCGCCTCGTCCATGGAAGCATGGCGGTTCTCCAAAATGCAGCACATAGCAGAGCGCAATGGATGGACGCGTTTCATCTCGATGCAGCCCCAATATAATCTTCTGTATCGTGAAGAAGAGCGTGAAATGCTACCCCTCTGTGCTGACCAAGGTGTTGGGGTTATACCATGGAGCCCACTCGCGCGAGGCAGACTCACAAGAGACTGGAAAGAAACGACAAAACGCACGCAGAATGATGCATTTGCTCTGAAGATGTATCAAGAGGCCGCTGCTCAAGATGAGAAAGTGATTGAGGTGGTAAGTGCTATTGCGAAAAAACACAGCGTACCCCGAGCTTATGTCGCGCTTGCCTGGCTTCGGTCAAAGTCAGAGATTACTGCGCCAATCATTGGGGCAACAAAACCTGAACACCTCTCTACAGCAATCGAAAGCATGGGTTTTACGCTCACGGTCGACGAAATAAGCGCTCTTGAAGCACCATATATTCCACATGTTGTCGATGGCATCGTTCCGCCCCTTACGACGGACGCGCCTTCAGTTACCTTAATAAAAGAACGTAATATTTAGATTCCTTAAAAAACATTCGGTAATCCCCCCATAAAAAGAGTGGCTTTTGGATGAGAATTTTCTCAGCGTGAGGATGAGGAGATTCTGATGAAGA
>NZ_JAJJND010000172.1 GCF_029759835.1 Acetobacter sp. AN02 | reverse complement strand
AATGATCAGCATCCTGTGAATCACATTTTTAGCCCAATGGGTACCCCGTGAGTCTGATCAAGAAACGGTTGGTATTAGAGCAATTCCACTGAACTCTGACTCAGTGGAATTGCTCTAACTCATTGTTTATCGAGCATCTTCACCAGTTCGAATGTGTCCATTCAAACCGGATCTGCTCTAGCGTTTTTCGGCCGCGGCGCGGGTACGTAATGCCTCATAAATCGGCGCTTCCCCCATGCCGTCGGCCACGAACATCGCGGCAAAACTGCCCGAAAGCAGCGGAAGCAGCAGGCTGGGCGTATTGGTCATTTCCGTCACAAGAATGATCCCGGTCAAAGGTGCCCGTACCGCTCCCGCAAACATCGCCGCCATACCGACCACAACAAAGGGTGTGGTCCGCCCCGCCAGCATGGGCGCCAGAACATGGGCCAGATCTCCGCAGCCCAGCCCAGCCAGAGCCCCCAGAGCCAGCATGGGAGCGAAGAGGCCACCCGGCGTTGCTGCGGCATAGGAAATCGAGCCGAAGACCAGACGCAGGGCATACAATCCTGGCAGCGCTGTCCAGATCAGCGTTCCATCGATGGCGCTTTGCGTGATCCAGTTGCCGCCACCGGCCAGGTGGGGTGTAAGCCAGACGATCAGCCCACCGATCGCGCCGATTGCCGCAGCCCGGATTTCCACGCTGGCATTCATCCGTTCAGCCAGCCGTAACGTGGCCAGAACTGTCCGGTTGTAAACGACCGAGAGCAGGCCAACCGCAAGCCCCGTCAGCAAAAACAACAACTGCGTTGAAATGCTGATGACCAAGGGACTGTCGACCACCCCGAAATCAGGATGACCGCCCAGCAAAGCACGCGCGACAAGGATGGCGGACACGGAAGCGCCGAGCGCGGAACAAGCGGTTCGCGCCTCGAATTTGCCGACCAGTTCTTCCAGAACAAAGATCGCGCCAGCGCCCGGCGCATTGAACGCTGTCGCCAGTCCAGCTCCGGCGCCAGCCGCCAGCAATGACCGGCAATCCGCCGGTCCCAACCGTAACAGCCGACCGATCATATTGGCAGCCGAGGCACCCATCTGCACGCTCGGCCCCTCACGCCCCAGCGCCAGTCCTCCTCCGATGGCCAGCAATCCTCCGATGAACTTGACCGGGATCAGGCCGACAGAAGCAGGAGTTGCAAGTCCGGCCAGAACGACCTCGACATGCGGGATCCCGCTTCCAGAAGCCAGAGGTGCCAGTCGCCTGACCATCCAGGTCGCGATGAAAGCCGTGATGCTGCCGATCGCAATCAGCAATAGACCGGCCGGAAACGGATGCAGGACATCAAGCGCCAGCGCCGTTCTCAACCCCTCGGCACACTCCAGTAACAACCTGAATGTTCCACAGATCGCTCCGACAACGATGCCTGTCAGAACGGACAGGAGGGAGAGCATAGTGAGGCCGCAAGGCGGCTGGGTCATCACTGCGTGCTGTGTTTCCTGACTATGAGTGGTGTCTGCCATCGCCTTCTTGCCGGATTATCATCGTTGCGAACGTGACGATGATAATGGACTCTCCCTGGAATTTGCGAAAAGTCTAGCATCTTTGCTCTTATGCCGATAACAAAATCAGATCGGTGTCAATGCATGCGAAATCGCCTGGACAGGCTTCAGTCCGTGACCAAAGCGGGCGATAGCTCTAAGGTCTGTGGGGATTCATCGTGAATGGATAACGGCTGCGGTGAGATAGATCATCGCGCTGAAGCTTTGATCTGT
>NZ_JAJJND010000171.1 GCF_029759835.1 Acetobacter sp. AN02 | reverse complement strand
TTGTCATCCCATCAACCCCAAGCCATAAAAAACGGGAACTCTCCTTTTGAGTGGATACAAAAAGGGGGGCACGTCAGGCTGCACCGAGATTGGCATGATTCTGCAGCCGGATGGGTTGCCTGTGCCTGGCTTCGACTCCACTGTCATCCACGTCGAAGCAGCAGTTAATTTTGCGCTGTCATAAGAAACTGACGAACAACAGGCAGATACACGTCATTGATGTAATTTGCCTCCGCTTCCCGATCCGCAGAATATGCGCCATCTGATAGACTGTTTTTCCGATTTTTTCCTGAAAGGATGACGATGACCAAACCTGTTCTTCACCCCGAAACATTAGCACTCCATGCCGGATGGCGCGCCGACCCGGCCACCGGTTCCGTGGCACCACCCATTTATCAAACCACTTCGTACCAGTTCCGCGACTCAGATCACGCTGCTGATCTCTTCGCCCTGAGGGAGCCGGGCAATATCTACACTCGTTTGGGCAATCCAACTACCAACATTCTCGAACAACGCATCACTGCACTGGAGGGAGGAGTGGCGGCTGTCGCTACCGCATCCGGACAGGCAGCCTCAGCCTACGCTGTCCAGAACCTCGCCCGGGCTGGCGATAACATCGTCAGCGGCACTGACATTTATGGTGGCACCTGGAACCTGTTTGCCAATACGCTGGGAAATCTGGGTATCGAAGTGCGTTTTGTTGACCCGGCTGACCCGGAGGCATTTGTGCGTGCCAGCGACGACCGGACCCGTGCCTGGTATGTCGAAACATTACCTAATCCCAAGCTGGTTGTCTGCCCGATCGGAGAAATCGCAGCACTTGGTCGTCCACTTGGTATCCCGCTGATTGTAGACAATACGGCTGCGCCTCTCATTGCGAGACCATTCGATCATGGCGCAGCCATCGTCGTTTATTCCACCACCAAATATATTGGGGGACATGGCACATCAATCGGCGGTATCATCGTTGACAGTGGCACGTTTGACTGGAGCGCCTTCCCCGAACGCCAGCCTCTGCTCAACACGCCAGACCCCGGCTATCACGGCGCAGTATGGAGCGAGGCAGCAAAGGCGATAGGACCAGTTGCCTATGCACTGCGTGCCCGAACGGTCATGCTGCGGGATCTCGGTGCAGCGCTATCACCGTTCAATGCATTTCAGATACTCCAGGGGCTGGAAACACTACCGCTTCGAATGCCGCGTCACTGTGAAAATACCATGAAGGTCGTAGAGTATCTTCAGTCTCGCAACGAGGTAGTAAAAATCATTCATCCTTCCGTTCAGACAGGCTTGCAGGCCACCCGTGCGAGGAAATATTTACCGAACGGTTTTGGAGGACTGCTCGGTTTTGAACTCGCTGGAGGACGGGAAGCGGGACGACGTTTCATTGACTCGCTGAATCTCTTCTATCATGTCGCCAATATCGGTGATGCGCGTAGTCTCGCAATTCATCCGGCTTCTACGACGCACAGCCAGCTATCGGCGGAAGGACAGAAGGCATCTGGCGTGTCAGAAGGTTATGTCAGACTGTCAATCGGCCTTGAACATATCGATGACATCCTTCGCGATCTTGAGCAGGCATTGATAAACGCTCAGTGAAGGAATGGTGGAGGAACAGTTCTCAGGCAGATGCAGATTGCTTTTCCTCCACAATCCGTTCTGTAAAAGATTTGAGATTTCAGGATGTCCTGAGGTGCTGTCACGTTAACTGATGTTAGGTGACTGAAGGCCGGAGAAGGGATTGTCATGCGGCGAGAGCGGTCGCGC
>NZ_JAJJND010000170.1 GCF_029759835.1 Acetobacter sp. AN02 | reverse complement strand
ACGGCATCCAGACCACCCGATCCCGCATACAGACCCGACAGGCTCTCCCCCGTCGACGCATACTGATCCGTGATCTTTTCTGGTTCGCGTAGCTCGCGCCCCGGCCTGTGTCACTGTGCTCCTGTAATCCGGAGTGTTCTGCGGGCTCGTGATCGACAAAGACCCCGCAGAAACGTCAGACCGGAACTTTGCGACAGAGCCATGTATGTCGCCGGATTCTCAGAGATCAGAAACGCATCTCCGACGACAATAGTGCAGACCGGTCAGATAACGCTGCCGGTTTCCTCATAGCGCTTCTTCAGTTCCGGTAATGCGGCAATGATCTTGTCCACTTCAGCCATTCGTTTTGGCCTGACGGTCGGAATTTCATCATTGTGATAACGCACCACAAAATCAAAATCTCCCAGGATCAGACGAACAATACATAACATGACCCCTGCATTATCCTCATACTGGCCATAAATAATTTTATCCCGCGGGGTGTACTCAGGCGGCAGTCCTTTGAGAAGGTTCTCCTCGCTGCTCAGATCATAATAACGCTCAATCAGACCTATCCCGTCCTGCAGAACAGCCCGCAGAACCGGCTTTGCTTCCGTAATGTCAATATAATCTTTCCCCAGATGAGGTTTTCCGACATCTTCCAGATGCTTCAGATAAGCTGCTTTATTTTCATCTATTTTTGCGCTTATCCGATAGGCTTCCGGAATATATTTCAACTCATTCGCCAGGTTTGTGAAACGCAAAATAGATGTGGTTCCGGAAAACCCCAACAACTTATTATGCAATTTCATCGTTTTTTTGTTTTCGATAAAAATTCCTGGCTGAAGGTAAGTACTTCCATACTGAAAAGCAAAACCAAGAGGCACAAGAAGATTTGTATGTTTCAGGGTCTTGTTCTTAAAAGAGCCCGATACAAAACTCCAGTCAGGAAGTTCTTCCGCAACTTCCCGGCAGACTGCGTAAACATTTTCCTTAAACGTAGCCATTCCTGAACTCCCTGTCTTACTTCATCCTCCGCTTCTGCAACAACTGTTTCCCACAGAACTACCAATCGGCAGCTGCTATCTCCTCTTCTGTTGCTAATCGAATGTTTGACAGCTCACTTAATAGAGTGAGCTTGTATGATTGAGCATCAGCAGGTGATGCCCACTGCGATCCACAGTCATCACATACAATCAAGGCTCTGTGTGCCGAAGGACTAAATGCTGCGAATAACGATCCTTGCCTGCAGACTGCGCATTCTCCAAAAGTGATTTCGATCACGGTTTATTATTCCCGACTAAGAAATCATAATCTTTGGGCAGGGGCGGAGTGGCTCCAGATGGGTAGGCCGTAACAACGCGGCTCGTTCCCTTTTCAGTTATGATTGTTACGTTATCATAGTTTTGAAGTTGTCCTCCCATACCGCCAGCATATCCGGAATTTGGCTGAGGAACCACATAAACGTCTCTGTTTCCGATCGTCTCGGGTTTGATGCTCTCTCTGATCGCGGTAGCCCATGCATCCTCAACCGTTGCCACCGGATCGCCGTAAAAGACGCCCTGATTGGGCTTAGTCAGGCTTATACTACCGTGATTCACAGTGATGAGGTCGGCAGCATCGCCTTCGGTGCGCGGGCTAACACGTGACCAGTCTAATGTAGAGTTTGTATCTGCGGCAGATTTCGCCCCATTCCCATCCCCGACTGCCTTAACATTGGAGACGGTATCCATCATGCCCGTGGCCGTCATGGTCATATCTGACGGGTAATAATACCAACCATTGATTGCTAGAACCTATGCGCCCAATTGCGCAGTCCGATTGACATGATGCGCCAAGGTTGTT
>NZ_JAJJND010000017.1 GCF_029759835.1 Acetobacter sp. AN02 | reverse complement strand
AATGATCAGCATCCTGTGAATCACATTTTTAGCCCAATGGGTACCCCGTGAGTCTGATCAAGAAACGGTTGGTATAAAAATGGGGAGATTACCTGGGCATCAGTAAAGCGATCACTCTTCATCAGAATCTCCTCATCCTCACGCTGAGAAAATTCTCATCCAAAATCCACTCTTTTTATGAGGGGATTACCGGGACACTGATCATGGAGACACCCAATAACGTAAAAAGGACGCGGGCTTTCATAAACATTATTCCCCTTTTTATTATATCGATCGTAAGCGTCCGGTTCTCGCACGCTTGAAGCCGAAGCATAAAGTCCTCGATCTGCTCACATCGCAGAGCGAAAGCCACCCCAAGAACCTGAAATCAGGCAAAAGACAAATCAGTCAACAGGCCTTGGGAAATATCTATATTATCTATTTCGTAGAATTATAATAAAATATATTTATAAAATTAAGAAATACGATGATTTTATTAATAATAGTTAATTTAATATTAATAACTTTCTATCTCCCGTTATACAGCCTTTCCGCCAGAAAGTTATGCTGCCGTGTAACATCGCGAATATCCAAAGAAACAAAATGCCCGTCCCGGATAAGAATCTTTCCATTCACCATACTGAAAGATACGGATGTCGGATTACAGAACACCAGAGCCGCAACCGGATCGCTCTGGGCTCCGGCGTAATCCGGCCTGTATACATCAAAAGCGATAATATCGGCCGCCTTACCCGGCTCCAGACTGCCAATATCACCCCGCCCCAGAACCCCGGCGCCACCACGTGTGGCCAGAGCCAGAACGTCACGGGCCCTGAGCATCACAGCCTGATCATCCTGGGCAGAAAGCAGCCTCGAAACCAGCATCGCCTGCCGGGCCTCAGCCAGCATCCCTGCACCATCATTCGAGGCTGAACCGTCCACACCCAGCCCCACAGGGATCCCATGCCCGCACATCGCAGATACCGGTGCGATCCCTGATGCCAGACGCATATTGGAACACGGACAATGGGCAACACCCGTCCCGGTCCGACCGAACCTGGTCATGCCATCCCCATCCAGCCGGACACAATGCGCATGCCAGACATCCGCCCCCAGCCAGCCGACATCTTCCGCATATTCCGCCGGCGTCTGACCAAAGCGCTCTCTGCTGTAATCCACATCATGCTGATTTTCTGCCAGATGCGTATGCAGCCGCGTCCCTGTGGCACGGGCAAGATCCGCCATATCCCGCATCAGCCCGCGACTGACGGAAAAAGGCGAACACGGCGCCCCTCCGACCGTCAGCATCGAGAATGGCTCAGGATCATGATATGTCTCAATCAGCCTGAGCGTATCACGCAGAATCTCATCCTCTTTCTCAACCAGACTGTCCGGCGGAAGCCCTCCCGCACTCTCCCCGACGCTCATACTCCCGCGACAGGCATGAAACCGCATCCCCATCCCGGCTGCAGCCTCAATCTCATCATCCAGCCTGCATCCGTTTGGAAAAATATAGAGATGGTCGCTGGTCGTCGTGCATCCGGACATCAGAAGCTCAGCCATCGCCGTGCGTGTCGAGGCCCGGATCATATCCGGCGTAAGACGCGCCCAGATCGGGTAAAGCGTCTTCAGCCACTCAAACAGAGACGCATCCTGCGCCTGCGGAATCACCCGTGTCAGAGACTGGTACATATGATGATGCGTGTTCACCATACCAGGCATCACGACATGTCCGGTCATATCCAGAATCTCGTCAGCCGGCGGAGTTACCGTATCCGCTCCGCCAAGGGCGACGATCTGCCGCCCTTCCGTCACGATCCACCCGTTCTCATATTCCGTCCTGTCATCATCCATCGTGACAAGTCTCAGAATATTCCTGAACAGATATCTCCGTGACATCACCCGATCTCTCCCGTCCTGCGCCTCCCTCCGTCAGCAGGACAGCAGATCAGAGAGAGCGGCAAATATAGCGATACAGGAATGGTCCGCCTTTCCCTATACCCGGCGGCGAAAACTGTCAGGATCGGCATCATCCCACCACCGGCGAAGCCTCTCGTGAGACGTACCCGCGAGCAGTTCGCCCTCCTCCACAAACGGATACAGCTCATCCATCTGCCGGGCCTCAGCCACGTTGATTCGATGACGCAGATGCCACGGACGGAATTCGTCCGGCGAATTCAGTCCCGCGGAAACGACAATCTCATGCAGCGCGGCAATGGTCGATTTATGAAAACGCGCAACACGCTCAGCTTTTTCCGGAATCACAAGACCACGCTGACGTGCAGCGGACTGCGTCGCAATCCCGGTCGGACACGTATCCGTATGACAGCGCATCGACTGGATGCAGCCAAGAGAGAACATGAAACCACGCGCGGCATTACACCAGTCAGCACCGAGCGCCGCATGCATCGCCATACCGGCAGCCGAGGTAATCTTGCCGGAAGCCGCAAGCCTTATACGGCTTTTCAGCCCGCTGCCGACCAGTGCATTGCGCGCCATGATAAGCCCCTCACGCAGGGGCATACCCATACGGTCGGACAGCTCCTGAGGCGCGGCACCGGTTCCGCCTTCCGCCCCGTCCACAACAATAAAATCCAGAGTAATCCCGGTCGCCAGCATCGCCTTGACGATCGCAAACAGCTCATGAGGATATCCCACACACAGCTTGATCCCGACCGGCTTCCCGCCGGAAAGATCCCGCATCCGGGCAGCAAATTCCACCAGCTCCTTCGGAGAGGAAAACGCACTGTGACCCGGGGGTGAAAGACAGTCCTGCCCTTCAGGAACGCCACGGGTCTCGGCAATCTCCTTCGTCACCTTCACTCCGGGCAGCAGCCCGCCATGCCCCGGCTTGGCTCCCTGGGACAGCTTGATCTCCGTCATCTTCACCTGGTCCGAAGAAGCCCGCTCACGGAAAAGCTCCGGATCAAACCGGCCTTCCTTCGTGCGGCACCCGAAATAGCCGGACCCCAGCTCCCAGACGATATCCCCGCCATGCCTGCGGTGATACGGCGAAAGTCCGCCCTCACCCGTATCATGATAAAACCCGCCCTTTTTCGCACCCAGATTGAGCGCCTCAATCGCATTCGCGCCCAGAGCACCGAAACTCATTGCCGAGATATTCAGACGGGATGCGGAATAGGGCTTCGCGCACTGATCGGACCCCACATGCACACGCATTTCCTTATCCGCCGCCGGATTAGGAACGACGGAATGCGCCAGCCACTCATACTCTCCGTCATAGACATCAAGCTCAGTCCCGAAAGGATGCGCATCGACCGTCCCCTTCGCACGGGCATAGATCAGGCTGCGATCATCCAGACTGAAGGGACGTCCGTCCAGATCACTCTCAACGATATAGGAGCGCAGAAAGGGACGCAGCCATTCAAAAAACCATCGGAAACGTGCAGCCCCCGGAAAATTACGCCGCAGACTGTGCTCGGACTGAGCAAGATCAATAAGGCAGATCACCAGAAGCGGTACGGTCAGAATCAGCCCCGCAAGAAACAGGGGATGAAACGGAGCCAGCAGCACAATCGCACCGGTCAGCACGATGCCGATCCAGAAAAGACTGTTCCTCTCCGGTGATTTATCCGTAAAAAGCGCTGCTGTAAGACCGGGTTTCCGCATTCTCTGCCTCCGGATGACCGGCCCGGAACATCCGGACCCTCAGACCGGCGCACACCATAGCGTCTGCGGGCGGAAATGGATAAACACAGTTCCGATATGAGGCTATCGGGCCAGCAGATGCGCAGAGGACTGCTCCGCCTGCGCAACCGTCGGAACCCCCTTCACACCGTCATCCGTGCGGTTCCACCATCCGCCGCCAAGAGACTGAAACAGCCCCGCCGTGTCCGAAAGACGCGCCCCGCGTGCCTCAAGCAGCGTCATCTGGGACTGCAGCGCCGCATCCTGCACCGTCAGAAGCGTAATCTGGCTGACATCCCCGAGCTGCTTCTGGGCCGTGGCAATCCGCGCACTTTTCAGAGCCGCGTTCTCAGCCTCCGTCGCCGCCCGCAGGAATTCGGCATCATTGCGGACCGCGTTCAGACTGTCCGTCACATCCTGCACGGCCGATATGATCGTCTGTCGGTATGTCTGGGCCGCCTCCTCATACCGCGCCCGCGCAGCCCGCTCCTGATGAAGCAGATTGAAACCGTCAAACAGCGGCTGCGTCACCATTGCTGCCAGAGTCCACTGGCCAAAGCCCGGTGTCGCCATCTGCGCGATGGAAGCGGCAGCAAAACCCGGAGAAAAACCCAGCTGCACATTGGGCAGACGATTGGCAATCGCCACACCGACCTGCGCACAGGCCGAGTGAAAATTCGCCTCCGCCGTCCGGATGTCCGGGCGCTGCAGAATAAGCCGTGACGGCAGACTGACCGGCAGTTTGGAGGGAAGCTGAAACCGGTCGAGATCAAACTCGGGAAAACCGGTCTCCGGCATATCCCCCGACAGCGCGGCAAGCTGGTCATGCAGCTCCGCCAGCCTCTGCTTCAGCGCCGGAAGCGTCGCCTCCGTCTGCGCCAGCAGTGTGCGCTGAAGTGCGACGTCATTGCCCGACGTCTCGCCAAGACGGTTCTCCATCTCCGCAATGTCCAGCAGCTTCCGCTGATGCGCGATCATGTTTTCCGTGGTGGCGATCTGCGCCCGCGTCATGGCATCCCCGATCGCCGCACTGACGACCCCGCCCGTCAGTGTCAGCCAGGCCGCCTGAAGCTGATAACGCCAGGTCTCACGCTCGGCAGCCGCGGATTCAACCTGCCTGCGGATACCTCCCCAGAAATCAGGGGCATAGGAAATATTCAGCTGCGCCGTGTGAATCGTATAAAGCCAGGAATTGGCTATCGGCACGTTCGAATAGGCGCGGGAGGTCTTGAACCGCGCCGGATTGAACATCCCGCTCACCTGCGGCCACATCTGACTCTGCGCGGACATTTTCTGTTCCTGCGCGGCAATCAGCGCCTGCTCGACAGCCTTCAGCGTCGGACTGCGCTCAATGGCCCGCCTGACAACACGGTCCAGATCCGGATAACGGAACAGGGTCCACCAGTCCGCCGGAATATCACCCTGCACGAAATGCTGAATCTCTCCCTGCGGCCCCGCAGCGGACTGCGTCGCGGTATCCCGCCCCTGCTGCATATAGGATGTCTGCGGCGCCACCGGACGATGAAAATCCGGACCGACCGCACAGCCCGACAGCAGACAGGCCCCCACAGCAACGAAGGCCACAGGACCACGCACCGCAAGCAGCCTGCCCGACAGCGGCATCATGAACGCTCCTTCCGCATGGACCGGGCCATCTCGCGCCGTTCGAAATAATCTTCCAGCTCGGCATAATAGGTCGGCAGAATGAACAGCGTCAGAATGGTCGCAATCCCCAGTCCGCCCACCACCACCGTGGCCAGACCGCGCTGAACATCCGTCCCGATCCCCGTGGCAATCGCGGCGGGAAGCATGCCCACACTGGCCACCGTCGCAGTCATAAGAACCGGCCGGAACCGCTCCCCCGCCCCCTCAAGAACCGCCTGGCGCAGATCCATGCCTCCGGAACGGAGATGATTAATGTTCGAAACCATGATGATGCCGTTCTGAATCGCCACGCCGAACAGGGCAATAAAGCCCACCGCGGTCGCAACATTGAGCGTCTCGCCCCGCACATGCAGCGCGATCAGCCCCCCCAGCGTCGCCAGCGGAACAACCGCCAGAACAAGCAGAGCCTGACGCAGCAGGCGGAACTCACCGAACAGAAGCACGAGCATCACGGCAAACATGATGGCCAGCGCCACCTGAAGCCGCGCCTGCGCCTTCTGCTGCTGCTCGAACGTGCCCGCCCATTCAAGGCGATAGCCCGCACGGTCGAAATGCACCTGCTGATCAATCCGCTTCTGCGCGTCAGACAGATACTGCGACAGCGGACGGGAGCCGTTATTCACACGGATCGTGATCTGCCGGTGCGTATATTCATGGGAGATATTGCTCTCCCCGCTCTCATAGAGAATGTCAGCCACCGAGGCGAGCGGGATATGCGCCCCCGTGGCGGAGGCAAGCGGAATCTGCCCCAGCCGCTCACGGCTCGATGCCTCCTGCTCCCCCACCCGGACCGTCATGTTGTAGGTTCTGTCCCCGACATAGATCTGAGACACCGGCGCATCACCGATCGCATTCTGCACGACATTCATCACGTCAGACGCCGTCACCCCGTAACGCGCCAGAGCCGTGCGGTCCGCCCGAATGTTCATCTCCGGAATTTCCGGCTCCTGGAAGATCGACGCATCCCGCGTGCCCGGAACCGTCCTCAGAATATCGACAATCTGATTCCCGACCCGGCGCAGCTCCCGGAAATCCTGTCCGTACACACGAAGCACCAGAGGCGAATGCGCACCGCCCGCCTGGTCATTCATGCCGTCTTCAATCGGCTGGCTGATATCGAAGCTGATCCCCGGAATCTGCAGAAGCCGCTGACGCAGCTTCCGCTCGAACATCGCTTTCGTCTCACCATGTGGCCATGTGGAATACGGCTTCAGCCCGACAGGGATCTCGATATGAGAGGGCGTCCAGGGATCGGTTCCCGAATCATTGCGCCCGAGCTGTGTCACGACATAGGACGTCTCGGAAAATCCCTGAATCGCGCTGCGGATCTCACCGGCCACCTCGCTGGATTTATCGAGCGAGATACCGGACGGAAGCTGCACCTGAATCCACAAAGCCCCCTCATCAAGCTCCGGCAGGAACTCACGCCCCGTCGTCGCCCCCAGGATGATCACCGCCACGAACGCCGCCGCACCGCCGATATAAGCCATCGCCGGACGCCGCATCGCATGATCCAGAAGACGGATATACGCGTGATGCAGCCACTCCAGAGGCCTGTTGCGGAACAGACGGTGCGGATTACGCAGCGCAAGATAGGCCAGAGACGGCGTCAGAAGCGTGGAACAGAGCAGCGCACCGAACAGCGCGAAACTGACGGTAAACGCCATCGGATGGAACAGCTTGCCCTCCGACCCCGTAAATGCAAACAGCGGACTGTAGGCAACGATGATGATCAGCGTGGCAAACAGGATCGACTTCCCTGTCTGGTTCATCACGCTGAGCACGTCCTTCACACCCAGAACCCTGTCAGGCTCTGTCTCACGCATCCGCAGCACAGCTTCGGTCACGACAATCGCGCCGTCCACCACGACACCGAAATCCACCGCACCGAGAGAGAACAGATTGGCCGGCATCCCAAGAAGGGTCATGATGATAAAGACAACCGCCAGAGCCAGCGGGATCGTAATCGCCGCCACCAGCGCGCTGCGTATGCTGCCCAGAAACAGCAGAAGAACAAACACAACCAGGCCGACACCCTTGACGACGGTGTCCATCACCTTTTCCGTCGTCGCGTTCACAAGCGTATCACGGTCGATATACGGCACGATCCGCACACCCGCAGGCTCAAGCTGCTTCTGAAGACGGTCCACCTCCCGGTGTATCCGTCGCAGAACCTTGGACGCATTCTGCCCCGTCAGCATCGATACGATCCCCTCGATCGTATCCGGATTGCTGTCCTTGCCCAGAATGCCCTGCCGGACCTGATGCCCCATCTCCAGAGTGCCCAGATCGCGCAGGAAAACAGGCACGCCGTTATGCTGGGACACCGCGATATTGCCCATATCGTCAAGCGTGCGCACCAGAGCCGACCCCCGGACGATATAGGACTGCTCGCCCCGCGTCAGACGCCCGCCACCGGCATTGGTGTTGTTGTTACGCAGCGCATCCATCACGTCATTGATGCCGATGCCGTAACGCTGAAGCGCGTTCGGGGCGAGAACGAGCTGATACTCCTTCGTGAATCCCCCGAAATTATTGACCGAGGCCACACCCGAAATCTGCTGCAGGGCCGGAAGAACGACCCAGCGCTGGATATCCGAAAGCTGCATCAGGTTCTTCGTATCGGACTCAAGCGTATAGCGGAAAACCTCACCCGCCGGGCTGGTCACGGGACCAAGCCCGGGCAGCGCGCCATACGGAAGGGAAACCTGGGCCATCCCCTCCGTCACACGCTGCCGGGCAAAATAAATGTCCGTACTGTCCCTGAAGATCATCGTGATCAGAGACAGACCGAAGGTGGAGGAAGACCGGATATCCACCACACCCGGAGTGGCCGCAAGCTGGCGCTCCAGAGGCGTGGTGATCAGCTGCTCGATCTCTTCCGCAGCCAGTCCCGGAACCTGCGTCGTGACCTGCACCGTCGGCGCGGCAAGATCGGGGTAGGCCTCGATCGTAATGCCACGCCACGCAAACAGCCCCCACACCGCAACAATCAGCGCCCCGGCAAAAACCAGCCTCCGGTTCTGAAGGCAGGCCGCAATGACAGCATTAATCATCATTCAGCAGCACCGCACCGCGGGTCACGACCCGCTCCCCGGCCGTCAGACCTTCCGCAACGCGGACCAGAACATCGTCATCATAGACAACCTTCACAGGCCTGCGCTCGAACACCAGAGGCTCAACCTCCACAAAAACCGTCATCAGATCGTTGTTCATCAGAAGCGCCGACTGCGGCACCTCCACCACGGCCGGACGCGGCTCCTGTATGGTCATGGTCGTAAACATGCCCGGACGCAGTCTCCCGTCACTGTTATCCAGCTTCACATGCACACGCAGGGCCCGCGTGTCCGGCATCAGCTCCGGCTCAATGCCATCAATCGCCCCCGAACGCACAACCCCGGGCCATGCCGGAAGCCTGATCTTCACGGCCTGCCCCATCTCCACGCCGCGAATGTAATCCTCCGGCACGTCCGCCACGGCTCGGACCGTCTGCAGATCCTGCATGGTGACAAGAGGCTGGCTCGGATCCGTCACGTTCATGCCGCTCGCCACATTGACCGCCCCGATCACCCCGTCCATGGGAGAAAGAAGACGGATCTCACCGCCCGACACCGGATCGGCAGACAGAGAGACCACCCGCGCCTTTGCCCTGAGTTCCTCAACCTCCGCCTGGCGCGCCGTATCCCGCGCCGCATCGAGATCCTTCTGCGCGCCGCCGCCCGCCCGCAGAACGCCCTGAATCCGCAGCAGGGCCTGATCCGCCAGAACGGCCGCGGAATGCGCCTTGCGTTCGTCACTGATCGCCTGGGCCGCATCCCCCGACAGAAGCCGCACCAGAAGCTGCCCTTTCTTCACCGGATCACCCGGACTGACGGGAACATCCAGAACCCGTCCCGCAGCCGGCGCCAGAATTCCGCTGCGGGACGTGATCGTCTCGATCTGCCCCGGCACCGTCACACCCCGTGTCCAGGGACTGGAAATCACCTTCTCCACCTTCAGCCGGTGATCAACCGGAGACCCGGCTTCCACGACAATCTGCCCCCGCTCGTTCCTGTGCACGGAACGGACGCCATCCGCATGGGCAACGCACGGGAGCAGCACAAGCGCAGGAAGCAGGCCTTCCCTCAGGCAACGAACCCTCAGGCGACGAAAAAGCGACAACAGGAACACGGCTGACTCTCACCAGGAAAAAACCCCGGAGACCTCTCCGGCACAACGGCAGACACACCTCTCGAACCCTGACTTACCCGTTCCGTGCCTGTCGCACGAGAGGGGCGGAAAACCTGTCAGAAAACTGTAACCGAGGTGTCACAAAAAACCCTTGTCCCGTAAAACATGTTTCCCTTTCATACAACCACGGACCGCACGGAACCGGTCATCGCGCGTTTTCCGCAGTTGCGTCAGCCGCAGACCTCGCGCAATTAAACGCCATCATGGCCGACACGACCCCGCTTCCCGCCCCGACTCTGATGCTGCACGACAGCCATCGCCGGACCACCCTGCCCTTCGAACCGCTCGATCCCGCGCATATCCGCGTCTATTACTGCGGACCGACGGTCTATGATCTGCCCCATATCGGCAATCTGCGGGCCATGCTCAGCGCCGATATCCTCACACGGCTGCTCCGCAGGCTCTGGCCCCGCGTCACCTTCGTCCGGAACATTACGGATGTGGACGACAAGATCACAGCACGCGCCCGGGAAAACGGAGAGGATATCGCAAGCCTCACCGCCCGCACGACACTGGATTTCCATCAGGACACGTCCGCCATGGGCATGATCTTTCCTGATATCGAACCCCGGGCAACACACCATATCCCCGATATGCTGGAGATGATCGGACGGCTGATCGCCTCCGGGCACGCCTATGAGGCAGACGGACACGTCCTGTTCTCCGTCTCCTCCTTCCCCGATTACGGCGCCCTGTCAGGCCGCGATCCGGACGAGCTGCTGGCCGGAGCCCGCGTGGAGGTCGCCTCATGCAAACGTGATCCGGGCGATTTCGTGCTGTGGAAGCCCTCCGATGCGGACCAGCCGGGATGGGACTCCCCCTGGGGCCGCGGACGCCCGGGCTGGCATATCGAATGCTCGGCCATGTCCCGCCGCTACCTCGGGGAAAGCTTCGATATCCACGGCGGAGGCTCGGACCTCCTCTTCCCGCACCACGAAAACGAACGCGCACAGAGCCTGTGCTGCTTCCCCGGCAGCCGTTTCGCGAACTACTGGCTGCACAACGCAATGCTGCTGGTCGATGGCGAGAAAATGTCGAAATCCCTCGGCAATTTCCTCACCATGCGCGACGTGCTGGACAAAGCCCCGGCAGAAGCCCTGCGCCTGTTCTTCCTCGGCTCACATTACCGCTCAACACTGAACTTCACATGGTCCGGAGTGGATACGGCAAAAAAAACGCTCGACAGATTCTACCGCGCCCTGGAAGCCCATCCGGACGCCCGACCCTCGGCGGAACTGCCCGTCGCATTCCTCGCAGCCCTGTGCGACGATCTCAACACACCCGCAGCCCTCGCAACCCTGCACCAGATGGCCGCACGCGCCCTGGCCGGAGAGACGGATGCGGCAGCAGATCTTCTGAGCGCGGCACAGTTCCTCGGCGTCCTCCTCGCCACACCCGGAGACTGGTTCCGCGGCAGCGCGGCCGACGGCGCGGACGAGCAGCAGATCGAAAACCTGATCAGAGAGAGACTGGCCGCACGCAGGGAGAAAAACTTCGCCCGGGCAGATGAGATCCGTAACGAACTGGCGGCACAGGGCATCACCCTGGAAGACGGACCACAGGGCACCACATGGAGACGCAGCTGATGACAGGACGTGACGGCGGAGCCGATCTGAAGCCGGAAGGCAACACGCCGGTCGTGATCCTGGTCCGGCCCCAGCTTGCCGAGAATATCGGCGCCACGGCCCGCGCCATGGCCAATGGCGGACTGTTCCATCTCCGCCTCGTCGCCCCCCGCGACGGCTGGCCGCAGAGCCGCGCCTGGCGATCCGCCTCCGGTGCGGACCGGATCCTGGACGCCGCAGAGGTTTTCGAAACCGTTGATGAGGCAACCGCAGACCTGCATCACGTCTTCGCCACATGCCCCCGCCCGAGACATATCGTCAAAACCGTCCTCACCGCACGCGGCGGCGCAGCCGAACTCAGAGCCATCACCGTCAGAGGCCTGCGCTGCGGCCTCCTCTTCGGCCCCGAACGCGCAGGCCTCGATAACGAGGACATGGCACGGGCAGACGCCCTGATCCGCTATCCGCTGAATCCGCGTTTCATGTCTCTCAACCTTGCACAGGCCGTGATGATCATGGCCTATGAATGGTACATGGCCGCAGACGCCACGCCGCCACGTACGCTGATGACCAACGAGACGCATGTTGCCACCAAGGGCGAGCTGGATAATTTCATGCGTCATCTTATCACTGAACTCGACGCCTGCGGGTTCCTGAGAAACGAGCAGAAAAGGCCCGGAATGGTACGCAACCTCCGCCATTTCTTCACACGGGGCGAAGTCACCGAACAGGAACTCCGGACACTGCACGGAGTGGTGTCAGAACTCTCCCGATCGCGCGGCAGGCCTTCCGGCTGAGACATATCTGGTGTTTTATTGCATAAGTGAAATACATGAATTGAATGTGAGCCATTCTCACACACTCAAAGGAGAGACAGAGTGACACAGAACAGACCACCGCTGATCGGAATGATGCTTCTGAACGATTCCGAATCGAACCGCGGAACCGGCTTCACCAATGAGGAACGCCGGGCTCTGAAGCTGGAAGGTCTGATCCCCCCGCAGGTCGAAACCCTGGAGCGCCAGAAAGAACGGATCGAGAAACACCTGGCCGCCAAGGATGACGATCTGGAGCGCTATATCTATCTCCAGTCCCTGCTCGACCGGAACGAGACGATGTTCTACGCGGTCCTGATGTCGGACCCGGCACGCTACGTCCCGATCGTCTATGCCCCCACACTCGCCACCGTCTGCCGCCGCTTCAGCCATCTCTACCGCCGCCCGCGCGGAATGTACATCACGCTGGAAATGAAGGGCCGCATCGCGGAAGTCCTGCGCAACTGGCCGAAATCCGATGTCCGGACCATCTGCGTCACAACCGGCGGCCGTATCCTCGGGCTTGGCGATATCGGCGTGAACGGCATGGGAATCCCTATCGGCAAGCTGCAGCTCTACACAGCCTGCGGCTCCGTCCCGCCCGCCGCCCTGCTCCCGATACAGCTCGATATCGGCACGACCAACGCCGCGCTGCGGGCCGACCCGCTTTATCTCGGTCTTCGCCGGGAACCGCCGCCGGAGGAGGAACTCGACGCCTTCGTGGACGAGTTCATGTCCGCAGTGCAGGAAGTCTTCCCAGGCTGCTGCGTCCATTACGAAGACTGGCGCGGCACCGATGCCCTGCGCTATCTCGCAAAATATAAAGACAGCTACCTGTGCTACAATGACGACATTCAGGGAACCGCCGCCGTCACGCTCGCAGGCATCATCACCGCGCTCAAGGTGACAGAATCCTCACTCAGCGATCAGAAATTCCTGTTCTTCGGCGCCGGTGCCTCCGCACTGGGCATCTCGGACCTGCTCGTCTCAGCACTCGTCGCAGAGGGAATGAGCGAAAAGGAAGCCCGCGAACGCATCACCATGATCGACAAGAACGGTCTGGTGGAATCCTCCCGCACAGATCTGATCCCTGAACAGAAAATCTACGCAAAAGACACGACGGCGGAAAAAGATCTTCTGACGATCATCCGTAACACACAGCCGACCGTCCTGATCGGCGTCTCCACCGCAGGCGGAACCTTCACGAAGGACGTCGTGGAGGAAATGTGCCGAATCACGGAACGCCCGATTATTTTCCCGCTCTCCATTCCCAACGCGGAATGCACGGCAGAAGACGCCTTCGCATGGTCCTCAGGCAAGGCCCTGTATGCAGCAGGCGTTCAGTTCCCGACCTGCGCCACACCGGAAGGACGTACGCTGTTCCCCGGCCAGGCCAATAACTTCTACATCTTCCCGGCCCTCGGCCTCGCGCTTTACGCCACGCGGGCAAAACGCGTGACAGACGCGCTGATTATCGAAAGCGCTCATGCCCTGGCCGATCAGGTCAGCGCCGTCTCGCTCGAAAAGGGCCAGCTTTACCCGCCTCAGGACGATATCGGAGACGTCTCCGTCACCTCCGCCGTCCGCCTTGCGGAATTCATCTTCCGCGAAGGTCTCGCCACCGTGGAACGCCCGAAAGATATCCGCCGCTGGATCGAAGGCATGACATACAACCCCTCCTATGCCACCCCGGCAGACGTTCCCTGAACCACCAGTTCAGCCCGGTCTGAGCGGAGCCAGTCCGCAAGCAGCGCCCCGGTTTCATCCGGGGCCAGCCTGCTCCGCCCCTTCAGAGCACATTCCCACACCACGGCCACACGCCAGCCCGCCTCCCGCAAAGCCGCAGCGGACTGCCGGTCACGAAGTTCGTTCCGCGCTATTTTCGTGCGCCAGAACTCCTCACGTGTTCCCGGCCAGCAGAACAGATGACAGTCATGGTGGTGCCAGAAACAGCCATGCACGAAAATAACCGCTCTGTATTTCGGAAAAACAAGATCCGGTTTCCCCGGCAGACCACGCCCGTGCAGACGATACCGGAATCCGGCCGCAAAAAGCATCTGCCGGACCGACATCTCGGGCTTCGTATCCTTGCCTCGCACGGCTGCCATGTTCCGACGCCGCGTCTGCGCGTCGTGAACATCCGTCACCCGATCACCGCCCTCATATGCGGCCGCATGATCCGCGCAACCTCGCAAAAAACAGGCACGGCCACGGAATTTCCGAACTGCCTGTAGGCCTGCGTGTCAGAAACCGGAATACGGAACTCATCCGGAAACCCCATAAGCCGCGCACATTCACGCGGTGTCAGTCGGCGGGGACTTACTCCCTCTCCCCGGCTGACAAGAATTTCCGATCCATCCTTATAATATCTTGCAAAAAGCGTGCGGGCCACATCATCGGAGCCGACAAGACCAAAGCCGAAACCATTACCCCGCGCACGATGCTTTTCCGCATAGTTCTTCAGATAAAGCCAGAGTTTATCAGACAGGGTATATTTCGCACCGACCGCGGCCAGCGCTCCTTCGGTCCATGGCAGCTCAGCCTTCTCCGAACCGTCCTGCGGATGCAGAACATCCCGCATCCGTAAACTCCCTTTCGCAGGCAGACACAGGTCCTCCCACGAAAAGGGAACATCCTCACGGAACCCGACCAGAACAATCCGCTCACGATGCTGCGGCAGAAAATGCTGAGCATCAATCACGCGATACCACAGATGATACCCGAGTTCCTCGCGCAGGGTCCGGACAATCACCTCAAATGTGCGCCCGCCGTCATGGCTCTGAAGGTTCTTCACGTTTTCAAGAAGAAAGGCCGCCGGACGCTTTGCCTGAAGAATACGGGCAACATCAAAAAAGAGCGTCCCCTGGGCCTCACAGGCAAACCCGTGCTGCCGTCCCAGCGCATTTTTCTTCGACACACCGGCAATCGAAAACGGCTGACACGGAAAACCCGCAAGCAGAACATCATGATCCGGAATCAGAGAGACATCCTCAAGCTGAGTGATATCCCCGAAAACCGGTGTCTCACCCGGAAAATTCGCCTCATAGGTCTTCCGTGCGAACGCGTTATATTCCGACGTGAAAACACATTCCCCGCCGATCCGGTCAAATGCCTGACGCAGCCCGCCGATACCGGCAAACAGATCAATAAACCTGAATCCGCCCGCCCCGCTCACTCACCCCGTCTCCGGCGGTTCATCCTGTCCCGGATCGCGATAAACGCGGCCACATCCCCTTCCGTACAGTTCCACGGCAGGGACACACGCAGCGCCTGCCCCGCCAGATCGCCCGCCCCCATCGCCGCCAGCACATGAGACGGCGCCACCTTGCCGGAAGAACAGGCGGACCCCGCAGACACGCACACACCCTCCATATCCAGAGCAATCAGAAGAGCCTCAGACCGCATACCAGGCACGGCAAAATTCAGCGTGTTCGCCAGACGCGGTGCAGTCGCACCGAACACCTCAGCCCCTTCCGTCCGCTCGGCTTCCTCAATCCGGTCACGAAAACCAGCCAGACGGACCTGCTGTGCCTCACGTGTCGCCAGAGCGGCCACCAGCGCCGCAGCCATCCCCGCAATCGCCGGAAGCGGCTGCGTACCCCCGCGCCGCCCGCGCTCCTGACCGCCCCCCTCAAACAGCGGAGGAAGAGCGCGCACAGACGAACCGGCCAGAAGCAGTGCTCCGGCCCCTTTCGGCCCTCCGAATTTATGTCCGGAAATCGCAAGACTGGTCACACCCGGCAGAAGAGACACCGGCACACGCCCCGCCGCCTGAACCGCATCGACATGCAAAAGCGCACCACTCCCCGCACAGATCCGGGCAATATCCCCAAGAGGATGCAGCACCCCCGTCTCGTTATTCGCCGCCATGACACAGACCAGAGCCGGGACCGGAAAGTCAGCCAGCGCACGCTCCAGCGAGTCGAGACACAGCTCCCCGCTCTCGCGCACCGGAAGAGAAAGCGCCTGCGGTGCGGCACGCCGGACGGCATCATGCTCGGTCGCACCGATCAGAACCCGACGCCCCCCGCTCAGTCCGGAAACAGCCAGTGCGCAGGCCTCCGTTCCGCCGGACGTAAAGACGCAGTTCTCTTCCGAAGCCCCGAATGCGGACGCAATATCCCGGCGTGCCCTGTCGAGAACAGCCCGCGCCTGCTTCCCCGCGCGATGCACCGAAGACGGATTACCGGCAAGAGACGCCGCCTCCGTCATCGCATCCAGGGCCTCAGGCCGAATCGGTTCCGATGCGTTCGCGTCAAGAAAGATCATGGGACCAGCCCGGACCGCAGTATAAAAACATGTCCATCTGCCGATTTATGTGGCTTTTTGTTTCGCGTCTTCGCTATGAAGGGCCTTGCACGGCACAAGCCTGAGCAGGCTGGCCACCGGCCCTGCACTGTCGGAGCCGCAAAAGCAGGAAACAGAACGGGAGCGGCAGATGATTATGAATGGTCTCCGATCTGAGTCAATCTCCCGGCAGGTTTTCCGAAGGCTCAGCACGGCCCGAAAGGCAGGCTCGGTGTTTCTGAGCCGCTGAATTCTGCCCCGCCGGATTTTTCTCCGGCATCACACGACCGGAAGCGGCACGGCAAAGTCACCTTCCGGTCATCTGGTGTAAAACCGGAGCTGTCGCCATGCCCTGTGGGCGTCAGCCGCAAACCTGGAAACGTAATGCCCGAGGTTATGTTCGCCGGCCCTGAAGGCCGCCTTGAAGGTCGTTACCACCACTCTCCGGAACCCAACGCCCCTCTCGCCCTGGTGCTTCATCCCCACCCGCTGCACGGCGGAACGATGAACAACCGCATCACATACGCAATGTACCGGTCCTTTGAGAAAATGGGCTTCTCGGTCATGCGCTACAATTCCAGAGGCGTGGGCCGTTCGCAGGGAAAATTCGACGGTGGAATCGGAGAGATTTCAGACGCCGCCGCAGCCCTCGACTGGATGCAGATGGTCAATCCGAACTCCGGAGCACTGTGGATCGCAGGCTATTCCTTCGGTGCCTTCGTCGGCATGCAGCTCCTGATGCGCCGCCCGGAAGTCAGCGGCTGGATCAGCGTCGCCCCCCCGGCCGCGCATTACGATTTCGGCTTTCTCGCCCCCTGTCCCTGCGGCGGACTGATGATCGCAGGCGGACGCGACGAGCTCGCCCCGGAACCCGCCATCCGCAAGCTCGTGGACAAGCTCAATACACAGAAAAACGTTGAGGTGGACTACCGCATCTTCCCCGATGCAGATCACATCTTCGCAGACCAGGCAGACCAGGTCGTCGATGCCCTGGAAGACCACGTCACCACCATGACAGCCCGCCGCACCATGCCGCTCGCTGCAGACTGAGACATCCCGGTGCGCCGTCCCTTTGTTACAGACGGCGCACCGCTCAGATCATTCCCCTCTGCCGCAGGCTGATCCGCTCGTCCCTGTCGATCACCAGATGATCATGCAGGACAACCGACAGCAGCCCCCCTGAACGCCGCAGATCCTTCACCATCACCGTATCCGTCAGCGCCTGCTGCTGAATGCCCCCGCCACCGGACGGGCAGAACCGCAACGTGATCAGTGCCGTCGCATGCAGAACCAGCGCGCGCCTCATGACCGCGGCCGCCGCCACACCCGGCCCTGCACCCTGCACCGACACGACAACCGCCTCATCCGCAATCAGCCTGTTCCGGTTGTCCAGATAAAGCGCGCGAAGCTGACCAGGCTGCCCCGCAGCCTCCGTACCGTCGATATAGGCCATAAGCGCAGGCCAGTCGCTGAGCTGCCGGCGCATACGCGGATCCGGCCCGGACAGACAGGCTGCAGCCTCCTCAGCCAGACGCATCACGGCACCTCCGCCCGGCTCAAGCCCCGCACGCACCAGTAACTCCTCCGGCGCAGCCAGAACCGCCTCGAAAGAGCCGAACACATTCAGCAGCGTCTTCGCCAGCGGCTTGGTATCCCCGCGCGGCATGACGAAAAACAAAAGCATCTCCAGAAGCTCATAATCCGCCAGAGACCGCGCACCCCGCCCGAGAACACGCTCCCGCATCCGGGACCTGTGCCCCGACGGACCCGAACTCCTGAACAGGGGCTGACCGGAAGACGGACGCGCCGCCCCCTCCTCAGAAAACCGTCCGGCATCCATCACAGCTCTCCCGCCGGAACAATAAAGCGCTGACAAACGCCTCCGGAACATCTGCGCAGCACAAGGCTCACACACATACCGTGACCCATATTTTTGCAGATATTTCAGGAACACACATGACAGCCGGACCGGATTAAGACTAACAGAAAAGCACAAGGTCCATTGTAACGGAAAAATAACGGTGATGAAAATCAGTACCCGTCTGAAAACAGGCTTTTCCGCTGTGGTCGCGGCCGGACTGGCCGCAGCTTCCTGCGCCCCCGCACTCGCCAGGCAGCCGGCTTTTTCCTCCCAGAGAACGGACGCCACCGCCGACGGCCAGACCGTCGTGCAGTACACATTGCGGAACAGCCACGGAATCGAAGTCCGCTTCCTGTCACTCGGCGGTATCATCACCGCAATCATGACACCCGATAAAAACGGTAATTTCGCCAATATCGTGTGCGGCTTCCCCAGCACCGGCGAATACCTGACGACCGGCGTCGAGAACAGACTGCATTTCGGTGCACTCATCGGACGCTACGCCAACAGAATCGCAAAAGGGAAATTCACGCTCGACGGCCAGACCTGGCAGATCCCCGTCAATGATCCGCCCAACGCCATCCACGGCGGACCGGTCGGGTTCGACCGCCACAACTGGCAGGTCTCGCGCGTCTCCGCACCCGACGGCGCCGTAGCCGCACGCCTCACGCTCGTCAGCCCGGACGGAGACCAGGGCTTCCCCGGAGAACTGACCGTCAGCGTCACATACACGCTCAACGACAAAGATCAGCTCCTGCTGCACTACACGGCGTCCACAACAAAACCCACGGTCGTCAACCTGACGAACCACACCTATTTCAACCTGAGCGGACAGCCCGGACATTCCATAGAACAGGAACTGCTGACCATCTGGGGTGAAAGATGGACCCCGACAGACAGCACCGGAATCCCCACAGGCACGATCGAACCGGTCGCCGGAACATCCCTCGACTTCCAGGAAGAAACCCAGCTCGACACAAGACTGAACGCCCCCTCCCCGCTGCTGACCGCATCCCGCGGCCTCGACGCCAACTGGATCATCAACGGCCCCTACGGCATCGCCGCACGTCCCGCCGCACGCCTGCTCGATCCCGCAACCGGCCGGATGGTCAGCATCCTCAGCACCCAGCCCGGCCTGCAGGTCTTCACCGGAAGAGGCTTCGGCAACGGCACCGTCCTCCCGCTCTCCACACAGCTGCGACTGCCGACAGACGCCATAGCCTTCGAACCAGAACACTTCCCGGATTCACCAAACCACCCGCAATTCCCCTCCACCACGCTGCTGCCAGGCCAGTGGCTGAATGAAACAACCGCCTACCAGTTCACCACACTCACAGGACGTGAAGGATTGTCTTCCCCTCCGGCGCAGGCTCCGGCACAATAGGCAGCAACCGGCTTCCGCCCCCCACGGGCGGGAGCCGCTCGCGGTTGCGGTAACGTAACCCTGCCCTTGCCGGAGACGGGGACCATGGCTTCCCAGACAATCGAATCCATTTCCATCAGCGAAGATGGCCTGATGACAGATTGCAGAATCCATCTGTCATCCCTGTGGACCAGCATGAGCGAGGAAGCCTGCGTCTGCAGCGACCCCCTGGTCCGGAGCCTCCTTAACACGGGCATACGCTCACACTCCGATTTCTCCTCAGCCCTCGCCGCACTGCTCGGCAGAAAACTGGGAGACCAGTCCGTCTCCTCCGCCAGCATGACGGAACTGGCACAGGAATGCTTCCTGGACTGCCCCGACGTCGTCTGCGATGCCGGAGCCGACCTCGCCGCAATCCGGGATCGTGACCCGGCCTGCACCGATTTCGTCACACCGTTCCTGTTCTTCAAAGGCTACCACGCCATCCAGGCCTACCGCGTCGCACACTGGCTGTGGCAGGCCCAAAGACGCTACCTGGCCCTCCATATCCAGAGCCGCGCCTCAGAACTGTTCGGCGTCGATATCCACCCCGCAGCCAGACTCGGACGCCGGATTCTCTTCGATCACGGCACAGGAATCGTCATCGGGGAAACCTGCGTGATCGAGGACGACGTCTCCATCCTCCAGGGCGTCACCCTGGGCGGAACAGGCAAACACCACGGAGACCGCCACCCCAAAATCCGCCGCGGCGTCCTGATCGGCGCAGGTGCAAAAGTGCTCGGAAACATCCAGCTCGGAGAAGGTGCCAGAGTCGGCGCAGGCTCCATCGTCCTCGAAGCCGTCCCCCCCTACACAACCGTCGTCGGAAACCCCGCCCGCAAGGTCGGCACACGACACACAAACCTGCCATCCCTGACAATGGACCAGACCCTGCCAGCCATCGACTATATGATCTGAAAGCTCCGCCAGACAGACGGATGGAAAATAAAGAAGATTATACAGTTTGTAGATACGTCCGCTTGGGGGGGGGGAGGGGAAGTATGATATCTGCTTTCGGTCAGAAAATATAAGGAAGCGGACAACTACACGCGCAAAAGTTTTGATCATCTTGCGACCGATGCAGCCCCAGTCGGCACCTGCATAACCCGAAAAACCACGATGCTACGGGCCATTGCATTTATGTAGACGAGGATTTCTGAGCAATTTATACGAAAAAATATGAGGATGTGAGGACCAAGAACTCTTGTGCTTCAGATAGATGATACCGCAGCGCTCTGCTATCGCACATAGCAGAGCGACGGGAATGGCCAGAAAAAGTGTAAGGACTGAGATTTATTGAATGATTATGTGTTACCCCATGATTGTTTATGAATTTTAATCAACTCGTAAGGCATTGAAGAAAGTATAAATAAAATGTTAAAAATAATATTATGGATATTACTCACGTTAATTTCGGTCTATTTACTTGGAGATAAGGTCCGTATAAATAAAAATATAAATTCATTTTTCTTGCTTCTTGAAGATAATTATTCCATTATAAATGAGAGAATGGAAAATACAACTGTAATGAGTGGGTTGAAATCCCTTGGTCGCTTGTATGGAAAAATATCGTTAATATGTTTTGCATTAGTTTTTGTTTTTTCAAATAATTTTTCTCATAAGATGCATTTTTTTGTTTTTGTAAATTATATTTTTATATTTTCTTTTATGGGGTGGTTTTCTATATATTGGGTTTCTAACCATAGAGCAATAATAGATAAATTTAAATGGGATAATATTATGATTATTTTATTTCCCACTTTATTAGGATTATTTGATTTTTTTTCAAACAGTAAATTAACGGAACCTTTTTCTGATTTTATTATACAAACATCAAATATAATTGGATGGAAAATAGATTTTTATAATCCGATATATTTCGGATTAACATTTTCTATTATTATTTTTTTTGTATTTGTATTTTATTATATTTTTACTTGGGCTATAATGATATGCGGCGTTCTTCCTTCTCTCGTTGTGGCATTAACAGGGATTTTACTGGCTAGAGGAATTTCAAGAATTGATCCTAAAAATAAATTCTACTGGCTGGCAATCATACTTTGGTGCAGCGTCTCAGCATATTTAACATTCGGTGGTTTGTAGAAAACCTTAGCAAGGTCGGCTTTCAAGATATTCTTGCTTTCAACCAAAAAGATAGATCTGAGAGCATAAACAGCCGTATCCGCAGACAGAATAATCGTCAGCCCCCCCCCCCCCGCATCACCCCTCACCACTCCCCCAGTCCTCCCGAAGCCCGACCAGAAAGATCCGGACGGCCCGCCTGATACATGCCCGGACACTCTCCGGGCTGACCGAAGGATCATCCGTCCCCGAAAGCCCGCTCAGAAGAAAATTACCTGCCGTCATCCCGAAAATATACCGGCTCAGATATCCGGCATCCTCATCCGGATGACCGTGCTGCGTGCAGTATTTCTTCAGCCAGTGAACAAGAATATTCGTCTGCCCGCCACGCTCCAGACGCAGAAGGATCTGTCCCGGCTCCCTGGTTCTGCTCGATTCCGACACGATCGCACGCATCAGACACACACGGTCCGGCCGGAGCAGAAACTCCGTCAGATTCATCAGGATAACCGACAGCTCTTCCTCGGGAGAGCAGACCTTGTCACATGGCCGGACGGAAAACCGGAACAGCTGCTCCTCAAACAGGGCATGAAACAGCTCCTGCTTGGAAGGATAAAGCTGATACAGAGTACGCTTGGACATCCCGCAGCACTGGGCAACCAGATTCATGGAAGCCGCGTGATAGCCATGCTCCACCAGAACCTTGCACGCAGCACTCAGAATCTTCCCGCGACGCTCCCCCTCGGCCATTTCCAGCGGACGACCCGGCCCCTGAGAGCGACCGGAAGCCGCACATTCTCCGTGCTTCCGCTCGGATGACGGTGTCTGCACCACGATAGGACGCCCCCTGCTTGACCCTATTTAGGAAACCGGATAGTTTTTATATCACACAGTAGAACATCCCGTATAATCATACCACCTTTGCCACCCCCTCATAAACAGCGCGATATCGCACCACCCACCTTCGAACGCTGACAGGACCACCCGCCCGTGTACAGGCCCCGCACCAGACAGATGACCCCGCTGCTGCTCTCCGCCGTCAGCCTCCTCGCGCTGACCGCATGCGAGAAGAAAGCAGCAAAACCCCCGCCCCCCCCCCCGCAGACGGCAGAATTCATCACCGTCAGCCCCCGGGCCGTGCATGTTACCACAGAACTCCCCGGCCGCATCTCATCCTATGAGATCGCCATGGTCCGCCCCCAGGTCAACGGCGTGATCCAGAAAAGACTTTTCACGGAAGGCACGGACGTGGTGGCCGGCCAGCAGCTGTACCAGATTGACCCGCGCGTCTATCAGGCCGCCTATGACAGCGCATCAGGCCAGCTCGCCCAGGCAAAGGCCAACGCCTTCACGGCCCGCGCGAAATTCGAGCGCTACGGCCCCCTCGTGAAAGCCCATGCCGTCAGCAAGCAGGAATATGATGACGCCCGCGCCGCATCGGACGCCGCCGATGCCCAGGTTCTGATCGCAAAAGGACAGGTGGAGAACGCAGCCGTCAACCTGAACTACACGCAGGTCAGAGCCCCGATCACAGGACGCATCGGACGCTCGCTCCAGACCGTCGGTGCCCTCGTCGCCACGGGACAGGCCGCAAACCTGTCCGTCATCACCCGGCTCGACCCGATCTACGTGGACGTCAATCTCCCCGCCGTATCGCTCCTGCGCCTTCGTGAGGAGGTCGCATCCGGCCGGATTCAGACCGGAGACGACAAATCCGCACCGGTTTCCCTTAAAATGGAAGACGGTACGACCTATAAAGACCCGGGTAAAATTCAGTTTAACGAGGTCAACGTCGATCAGGCCACGGCAACCGTCGTTGTCCGTGCCGTCTTCCCGAACCCGGATCACCTGCTCCTCCCGGGCATGTACGTCCACGCCTCCCTCGACGAAGGCATCAATCCGGACGCCATCCTGGTCCCGCAGCAGGCCCTGTTCCGCAACACGCGCGCGGAACCCGAAGTCATGGTGCTGGACAGCGATAACAAGGCATCCATCCGGAACGTCACGACAGGTCCGGCCCACGGAACCGACTGGATCATCACGGACGGTCTGAAGCCCGGCGACAGGGTTGTCGTCACGGGACTGCAGAAGATCCATCCCGGCGACAAGGTCAATCCGCAGCCCTATTCCGAAGATACGTCCGCCCCGGCTGACAGGAAGTAATCCGGCATGTCCATTTCCCGTTTCTTTATCGACAGGCCGATCTTCGCCTGGGTGATCGGCCTGCTGATCATGCTCGTCGGCGGCGTGAGCATCTTTACGATGTCCATTGCGCAGTACCCCACGATCGCCCCGCCGCAGGTCTCCGTCTCGGTCATCTATCCCGGCGCCTCGGCAGAGACCGTCACGAATACGGTTGTCCGGCCCATTCTCCAGCAAATGAATGGCCTGGACCACCTCGAATACATCTCGGCGCAGTCCTACGCCTCCGGGCAGATGGAAATCGACCTGACCTTCGCGCAGGGCACGAACCCTGACATCGCGCAGGTACAGGTGCAGAACAAGCTGCAGCTTGCCCAGCCGAAACTGCCGCCCGAAGTCACTGCACAGGGCCTGACCGTGGCGCGTGCAGCCAAGAACTTCATGATGGTGCTCGGATTTATCTCAACCGATAACTCCATGCAGTTTGACGATATTGCGGACTATGTCTCCTCCAACGTGTCCGATCCCCTGACCCGCGTATCCGGCGTCGGCGATCACACGCTGTTCGGATCCGAATACGCCATGCGTATCTGGATAGATCCGACAAAGCTCTACAAATACTCCCTGACGATGGGAGACGTGCAGTCCGCGATCCAGACACAGAACATTCAGGTGGCCTCCGGTGAACTCGGCGGCCTTCCCGCGAAGAAGGACGTGCGGCTGGATGCCACTATCATCGGCCCGACGCGCCTGAACTCTCCTGATGAATTCGCGAAAATCATTCTCAAGGTGCAGCAGGACGGCTCCCAGGTCCGCATCCGCGATGTCGGTCGGGTGGAGCTTGGCGCTCAGACCTACAACTTCCAGTCCTATTACAATGGCATGCCGGCCGCCGGTATGGCGCTCAAACTGACACCCGGTGCGAACCAGCTCACGACGGAAGACGCTGTCCGCAAGGAAATCGCAGAGCTTGAGAAATTCTATCCGCACGGCCTGAAAACCGTCTACCCGCTGGATACGGAGCCGTTCATCACCCTCTCCATTCACGAGGTTGTTGAAACGCTGTTCGAGGCGATTCTGCTCGTCTTCCTCGTGATGCTGATCTTTCTGCAGAATTTCCGCGCCACGCTGATCCCGACGATCGCGGTGCCGATCGTTCTGCTCGGAACATTCGGTATCATCAGCACTCTTGGTTATTCGATCAACACACTGACTATGCTTGCCATGGTGCTTGCCGTCGGCCTGCTGGTCGATGACGCGATCGTGGTGGTTGAGAACGTCGAGCGTCTTATGTCGGAGCAGAAAATGTCTCCGCTTGAGGCCTCACGTGTTTCCATGGACGAAATCACCGGCGCCCTGTTCGGTATCGTCATGATCATGACGGCGGTCTTCCTGCCGATGGCGGCGATTTCCGGCTCTACCGGCGTGATCTACCGCCAGTTCTCGATCACGATCTGTGCGGCCATGTGGCTGTCCCTGCTGGTTGCCGTAGTTCTGACACCCGCACTCTGTGCGACGATGCTCAAGCCGGGCAGTCACGCTAAGGAGAAGGGCCTGTCCGGCTGGTTCAACAGATCGTTTGACCGGATGACCAGAGTCTATCTCCGCGGCGTTCAGTTCATGATCGGGCATTATATCCTTTCATGTATCGTCTTTGTCCTGATCACGACCGCCACGGTTGTCCTCTTCCTTCGCATTCCCGCAGGCTTCCTGCCCAACGAGGATCAGGGGCTGGTGTTCGGTCAGATCACGATGCCTCCCGGAACACCGATGGAGCAGACCAGAAAGGTCAGTAGCGAGGTTTCAGACTGGATCCTCAGGACCGAAGGCAAGAATGTGGAGTCCGTCTTTGTTGCGAACGGCTTTAACTTCGCAGCCCAGGGACAGAGCGCGGCCGCCTTCTTCGTCAAACTGAAGGACTGGGACGTCCGCCCCGCTCCTTCCCAGTCGGCTGATGCGATCGCAAAGCGTATCCTGCTCCATTATCTCGGCACTCCGAAGGCGCAGATCATCGCCTTCAACATTCCTGCCGTCATGGAGCTTGGTAACGCGGCCGGTTTCGATATGGAGCTGGTTGACAGCGGACACGTCGGACATGAAGCCCTGCTGAAAGCCCGTAATATGGTTCTCGGCATGGCCGCCAAGGATCCCCGCCTGATGGCTGTAAGACCGAACGGCATGGATGATGCCCCGCAGTATCATCTCGATATCGACCGGGAGAAGGCGAACGCTCTGGGCGTCAGCATTACCGATATCAACACGCTGATCGAGGGGGCGCTGGGCTCGATCTATGTCAACCAGTTCACCCGCAGCGATCGTGTGAAGCAGGTCTATATCCAGGGTATGCCGTCATCCCGCATGCTTCCGGAGGATCTGAGCGCCTGGTATCTGCGCAATGCCTCAGGAACGATGGTGCCCTTCAACGCCATCGCCTCGGGCAACTGGATCGTCGGTCCGCAGAAGGTTGAGAACTATAACGGCCTGAACGCCTTTGAGATTCTCGGCCAGCCTTCCGCCGGTCACAGCTCCGGAGAGGCCATTCAGGCCATGACGGAGATTGCGAGCAAGCTTCCGGCGGGGATCAGCCATCAGTGGACCGGCCTGTCGTACGAGCAGATGGCGTCCGGCTCCTCAACCGGCACGCTCTATGCTCTTGCGGCCGTCGTGATCGTGCTCTGCCTTGCGGCCCTGTATGAAAGCTGGGCCATTCCTCTGGCCGTGGCTCTGGTGATTCCGCTGGGTGTGCTCGGCGCGATCATGGGCACGCTCTTCCGCGGGATGGACAACGACGTGTATTTCCAGGTCGGTCTTCTGACGACCGTCGCCCTGTCCGTGAAGAATGCGATTCTGATCGTGGAATTTGCCAAGGCGAATTTCGAGAGCGGTCAGAGTCTGGAAGAGGCCACGTTCAACGCTGCGCGCGAGCGCCTGCGTCCGATCCTCATGACCTCTATCGCCTTCGTTCTGGGTGTATTCCCTCTGGCGATCGCGTCAGGAGCCGGATCGGCTGCCCGTGAGGCTATCGGCACGGCCGTGGTCGGCGGCATGCTCTCCGCCACGGCCCTTACGATCTTCTTTGTACCGCTGTTCTTCGTGATCGTCCTGCGCCTGTTCCGCGTGCAGCGTCCTGAAAAACCCGGAGGAAACTCCGTATCACAAACGCCGTCTCCGGAGGCACACGCATGATATCCGCCAGCACTGTTCTCCGGGCCGGCAGGACGTTCTCCTCACTCTCGTTTGCTGCCGTTCTCGCAGCCGGCTGCACGATGATTCCGCATTATGATCGTCCTGCGCCTCCGGTGGCTGATCACTTCCCTGCCGAGCCTCTGATGCCCGGACATACACATGCGGAGCGGGTCAAGGCTCTGGCCGCGGATATCGGCTGGGAGGATTTCTTCACGGATCCGCGCCTGAAGGCGCTGCTTGCAATCGCCATGCGGGAAAACCGCGATATGCGCGGGGCAGCAGCAGCAGTTGCGGCAGCAGCGGGTCAGTATGAAGTCCAGCATGCCGGTCTGTTCCCGCCTATCGGGGCGACCGGTCAGGCCATGTATATGGCACCATCCCGGACAGGCGGTCTGAGCTTTGCCCCTGGTGTCGGCCAGCAGATCTCGACGTTCCGCTATTACAGCGCCGGAATTGGTTTCTCGTCCTACGAGATTGATCTGTTCGGACGAATCCGCAGCCTCTCACAGTCCGCAGCCGAATCGGCACTGCAGCAGGTGGCGAATGAGCGTAGCGTACGGATCAGCGTGGTCTCGCAGGTTGCCAATGCCTATATCGCCTGGCTTGGAGACCGTGAGCTTCTGAAGGTTGCAACGGACAGCACACGCAATCTGGAGGATAATCTCCGCCTGATCCGTCTGCGGTATGATCATGGTCAGGAAAACATGCTGACGGTCCGGCAGGCCGAGACGCAGGCTGATCAGGCCAGACAGCTCAAGGATCAGCAGATCCGGCTGGTTGCTCAGGACGAAAATCTGATCACGCTGCTCATCGGTGCGCCGCTTCCAGCTGATCTTCCGCCGCCCCGACCTCTGGGTGAACAGACGATCCGGGCGGATATTCCGTCAGGGATTCCGACAGATCTTCTGTTCAGGAGACCCGATATTCTGGCAGCCGAACACGATCTTCTTGCGGCAAATGCCAATATCGGCGCCGCACGAGCAGCGTTTTTCCCGAAAATCACGCTGACTGCGTCAGACGGAATCAGCAGTCTTATGTTCCGCAGACTGTTCACCGCTCCGGCCACAACATGGGGGCTGAATCCCAATATTTCGATCCCGATTTTTACCTGGGGACAGAACAGCGGCAATCTTCATGCGGCCAAGGCACAGAAGCAGGCCAAGCTGAATACCTATGAAAAGGCAATTCAGACCGCATTTAGGGAAGTTGCCGATACGCTCGTCGCCCGGTCTGCCTTTGCCGACCAGGCCAGGCAGATGGACGATTATGTGCAGTCATCGCGGGATGCTTACCGCCTGTCACGCATGCGGTATCAGGCCGGCACGGATTCCTATCTGAATCAGCTCGTCATGCAGCGGAATCTGCTGCAGGCCGAACAGGCACGGACATCCGTCGTGGTCGGGAAGTATCAGAACCTGGTGGCGTTCTATCGCTCTCTCGGAGGGGGCTGGACACAGCGGAGCGTCGATACGGCCACCGTGCCGGGTAACCTCACGCCTCGACAGAACGGATGACAGGGAGGCGCGGCTCAGTAGCCGCGCTGCCCGTATCCGCCACTGTTTCCGGATGAGCCGTTATTCCATCCGCTGCCGCCGGGCGGTGGCGGACGACGGCCCTGATCATAGCCTTGGCGGTTGTCCCATCCGTCATGGGGACCGCCACGATGATGGTCGTGATGAAGCCCGTCATTACAGGCTGTCAGGGCGACCAGCGTGGATGAAAGCGCAATTAATCTGATGAACGGACGCATTCTCAGCCTCCTTCTGAAGCCTTGGTTCCGCGGCGAGAATGCCACAGGGACAGAAAGTCGATCTGATGCAGCAGGACGGGAGAAAAGCCTGCGTCGCGCGTCAGGTCGGCCAGGTAATTGCGTGCGCCAGGGAAGAGCATACGGGGCGCTTCCACCAGAAGCAGAGGCTCGAATGTCTCTGCGGTGGAGTTCCGGAGAGAAAACAGTCCGGCCCAGGTAAACTCAGCCTCAAAAAGACGCGGCTGAGAAGGCTCGTTTTCTTTCGGAAGCATCGGAAACCCCTGGCAGCGCAGGACGAGACTCACCTCGAAATCCGGGGAATTATCTGCGATCTGCCGTGCGGCCACATCAATATGGGCGAGCACTTCCGGACGAATGGGCGGGCGCGTATGCAGCGTCGGGTCATCAATGATTACGAAACGGGTGGAACGGAGATACTGTGCCCCGATCAGCAGCGACGGCGCCGAATTTCCCTCTCCCTGCACCGCACCTGCGACAGTATCGATGACGCTTGAATCGTTCATTTTTATCTTCCTTGCGCCTGCCATGAGCGCAGTCTGTTTTTTCAGATCACCGCAGCAGAGTGTTGCCGTTGTTTAGCAGACATGAAGTCCTGCGACGAGACTGAAGATAATCTCCGGAATAAGTTATTTTTTTGAAAATTTTCCGTGCAGAAGCCCCAGAGCAGGGGCCGGTTTCCAGTTTTTCGGCAGTTCCGAGCGTGCGAGCGGTGCTATGTGATAATCCGGCACCGGCACGTCGGAACTCTGCAGGAACTGGCTGTAGGCCCTCACCTGCTCTCGCCTCCACGCGCAGTCTGACTGCGCGGCTTCCCTTGTGGAATACCAGCCGGCGATGCTCCGCTTCGTGCGTATGACGGCAACCACTGCCCATCCCCTGTCGTTCTGCTTTCCTCTGCCGACCCTGCTGCCAGGCAGTTCAAACGGCAGGATCTCAACCATCCGCACCAGCCCCTCATATGATCAATGCCTTCATGACGAGACCACAGCTGATGCGATCACGGCAAGGATTTCCCGCTTCTTCTTGCTCCGCCGCATGGCTTTGGCTAGGACAACAGAAATGATCCGTCTCATTCTCATCCTTCCTTTCTTTCTTGCCCTTCTGGTTTTTGCCGCCAGTAATCAGGAGGGAGTACAGCTGTGGATGCTGTACTGGAGCTGGCAGTCCTCGATCGGAATTGTTGCGGTTATTCTCGGGCCTCTGTTTTTTATCCTTGGTGCCTTCGCTCTGTGGGTGACCTCCATGTCACAACGCCGCCGGGCATCCAGAGCGGAGCAGCAGATCAGGGAGCTGGAGAACCGGCTTTCCGCCCAGCGTGATGAGCTTGAGCGCCTGCGCATCCAGCTCGGACAGCCTTCCGTGGGGGGGCGTCCTGCCGCCGTTGCACCTGTCACGAGCGATCCTGCGCCGGATATTGGCTCCCTGCCCCCGGCTCACTGACGGAAGTCTGATTTCATGCGTAAGACTCAGATCATCGTGGCTCTGGACACACAGAATCCGGCTCAGGCCCGTGAATGGATTGCTCAGGTCCGGCCTTTTGCAGGAGCCGTTAAGCTCGGGCTTGAATTCACGTATGCGGCGGGTCCTGCCGCCGTGGCCGAAATTGCCCGGGATACCCCTGTTTTTCTTGATCTGAAGCTGCATGATATCCCGAACACTGTTGCCGGGGCACTCCACGCTCTCGCCCCGGTTCAGCCAATGATGCTCACGATTCATGCCGCAGGCGGGGCCGGAATGATTTCCGCCGCGAGACAGGCCATCAATGAGGTCTGGCCTGAGGTGAAACGTCCGCTGCTTCTCGCCGTCACGGTTCTGACCAGTCTGGATGACTCCGCGCTTGCCGAAACGGGTATTACGGATGGAGCGCAGGCCCAGGTCATACGGCTGGCTGGTCTGGCTCTTGCTGCCGGGGCCGACGGGCTGGTCTGCTCGCCCCACGAACTTGCGGTTCTTCGCAAGACTTTCGGGGACGGTCCCGTGCTCGTAACGCCGGGCATCCGACCGGCCGGAGCGGCTGTCGGAGATCAGAAGCGTGTTATGACACCGGCTCAGGCCCGGGATGCCGGAGCAGACTGGATCGTTGTCGGACGGCCGGTGACGGGTGCGGCAGATCCTGCACAGGCTGCTGCCGCCATTGCCGGGGAACTGACCCGGTGAGTCCGCAGACCCGCGTCAAGATATGCGGGCTTACGGAGGAAGCAGGACTTGAGGCGTGCATCTCCGGGAAGGCCGACTGGGTCGGGTTCGTGTTCTTCCAGCGATCTCCCCGCCACGTCTCACCTGAACGGGCGCGGGATCTTATCCGCCTTGTCCCGGAAAACTGCCCGCAACGTGTCGGACTGTTTGTCGAGCCATCCATTGAGGACATCCGCAGGGTCCTCGATATCACTCCGCTTGATATCCTGCAGCTGAACTCCTCCCTGGCTGCTGCGACCGCGATACGGGATTTTTTCCGGATACCGGTCTGGCAGGCCTGTTCTGTCTCAGATCCGGGTGATCTGCCGGTCTCAGATATACCGGACGGCTATGTTCTGGATGCCAGACCTCCTGCCGGAGCAGACAGACCAGGAGGAAACGGGCTGGCATTTGACTGGCGGCTGACTGGCGGCTGGCAAGCTCCCCGCCCCTGGCTGCTGGCCGGGGGGCTGACGCCCGATAACGTTGCGGAAGCGGTTCGCATAAGCGGGGCTGCTGCTGTCGATGTTTCCTCGGGCGTCGAAAGCGCACCCGGGAAGAAAGACCCTCTGGCCATACAGGCTTTTCTGAAAGCCGCGCGGGGGTAATTCCTCCGATCCTTCTCCGTTGATTTTTACCGGCGCAGGTCCCGGGCGGTTTCTGCCGACACGACGCGGCGACCGACCGGCCACAGTGAAATGACGGCCAGCTTGAAGCTCTGGAGCCCGAAGGGAATCCCGATGATGGTCAGGCAGCAGAGGAGGCCTGCAACGATGTGGGAGAAGAACAGCGTCAGACCAAAAGTGCAGGCCCAGACGATATTAACGACAAAGCCAATCGTCCCCATGGCTGCCGTCAGAGGAGTATCCGTTTTTCCGTCAAGATCCCGGACATTCACGATCTCCCTGCCGAACGGCCAGGCGGACATTTTTGCAAGCTCAATCGCCGCACGTGTCAGTGGCAGCCCCACGATCGACAGAGCAAAGACAACCGCCCCGGCAAGCCAGAGCAGGGAGGTGTACCAGCCGCCGAACACGAACCAGATTATATTTCCGATAAAGCGCATCAGTTATCTCTTTCCTGGTTTCGTGCCCCCAGATGAATCGTACCTCTCCGTTCGGCAAGCCGGATCTGATGTTCACGTTCGGCATAGCGATGCCGCTGCTCTTCCGTCCTTGTGCCGAAACAGTGGCGACAGGATACACCCTCCTGATATTCGGGGGCTGTACGATCCTCGCTGCTGAGCGGGTGGCGACAGGCATGGCAGAGCGTGAAATCTCCGGGACGAAGACCGTGCCCCACGCTCACACGCTGGTCAAATACGAAACACTCTCCGTCCCACAGGCTGTTTTCCTGCCCGACAGTCTCAAGATATTTCAGAATACCACCCTGAAGGTGATAAACGTCGTCAATACCTTCAGATTTCACGAAAGCCGTTGCCTTCTCGCAGCGGATACCACCGGTACAGAACATCGCATATTTCGGTGTCCGCCCCTGCCCTTCCAGCTCTTTGCGACGGGAGCGGAACCACTCCGGAAACTCCCGGAATGATTTTGTCTGCGGGTCCACGGCACCGCGAAACGTGCCGATCGCGACTTCATAATCATTACGTGTGTCGATCAGGATCGTATCCGGATCCGAGATCAGCGTGTTCCAGTCTTCGGCAGAGACGTAATGACCGGTCTTATGAGCGACATCGAGATTTTCCACGCCCATCGTGACAATCTCGCGCTTGATCCGGACTTTCATTCGCAGGAATGGCATCTCCGGGCTGCGGGAATATTTCACCTCGATATCCGCACATCCCGGAAGCGTCCGGATAATGTCCAGAATGGCTCTGATATCCTCATCCCGCCCGGCAATCGTACCGTTCAGCCCTTCCGGCGCGACGAGGAGGATGCCGTGGATCCCCAGCCCGTCACAATCCGCCTGCAGGCGCTCCCGCAGAGCGGCGCAGTCGTCAAAAGGAGTGAAACGATAGAGTGCTGCCACACAGATCGGAAGATTGTCAGACATGCTGCTTTTCTGCCTCCGCTGCAGGGAGGATGCAATCACGGAATATACACATCCTGAACTGCCGGACCCGTCAGAGAGGACATCAGCGTCCCGTCTGTCCCCGGTGGCGCAGAAGATGATCGGCGAGAACACAGGCCATCATGGCTTCCCCCACCGGCACAGCCCGGATACCGACACAGGGGTCGTGCCGTCCTTTTGTGACGACCTCTGTATCCGTACCATCGCGCGTGACGGAGCGCGTCGGTGTCAGCATCGAACTTGTGGGCTTGATGGCAAAACGCACCACGACAGGCTGACCGGTCGAGATACCACCAAGGATGCCACCGGCATGATTCGATCCGAAAGCCACCTTCCCGTCCTGCATGAACATTTCATCAGCGTTTTCAGGACCGGTATAGCCTGCGACAGCTGCACCGTCTCCGATCTCCACCGACTTGACGGCATTGATGCCCATCATCGCTCCGGCAAGATCGGCATCCAGCTTGGCATAGAGCGGCGCCCCCAGCCCGGGCGGAACGCCCTCCGCCACGATCTCTACCATGGCACCGACGGAAGACCCGGCTTTGCGGATTTCCGAAAGATAGGTTTCCCACTCAGACACGCATCCTGCATCCGGGCAGAAAAACGGGTTCTTCGTTACCTCGTCCCAGGACCACCGGCTGCGATCGATGTGCTTCGTTCCCATCTGCACCAGTGCACCGCGAATACTCACGCCGCTCCCGATGATTTTCCGGGCAATCGCTCCTGCGGCAACGCGCATTGCGGTTTCCCGGGCTGAGGAACGGCCACCACCGCGATAGTCCCGCAAGCCGTATTTGGTATCGTAGGTATAATCCGCATGCCCCGGCCGGTAGGTGACAGCTATATTGCCGTAATCCTTCGATCGCTGATCCGTATTCTCAATGATGAGAGATACAGGCGTGCCGGTGGTCCTGCCTTCGAACACGCCGGAGACGATCCGGACCTGGTCCGGCTCGCGCCGCTGTGTCGTGAAGGCGGACTGGCCGGGCCGGCGCAGATCAAGAAACGGCTGGACATCAGCTTCCGAGAGCGGAATTCCCGGAGGGCAGCCGTCCACGACACACCCTATGGAAGGCCCGTGGCTTTCGCCCCATGTCGTGACACGGAAAAGATGACCGAACGTGTTGTGTGACAAGAGCGGGATCCAGTGTGGCAGAAATCAGTCGTCGGACACGAGCGAGACGTCCGGGGCATCCGGATCTTTCATTCCGACAAGATGATAGCCTGAATCCACGTGATGCGTCTCGCCCGTAACGCCGGAAGAGAGGTCGGACAGAAGATAGACACCCGCACCCGCGACATCCTCGAGCGTCGTGTTACGACGCAGCGGCGCATTGTGCTGGTTCCATTTCAGAATATAGCGGAAATCGCCGATGCCGCTGGCGGCCAGTGTCTTGATCGGACCGGCAGAAAGCGCGTTGACGCGAATTCCGTCTCTGCCGAGATCAGCCGAGAGATACCGCACGGAGGCCTCAAGCGCAGCCTTGGCAACACCCATGACATTATAATGCGGCATGACACGCTCGGAGCCGAGATAGCTCAGTGTCAGAAGTGAGCCGCCCTCATTCATCATGGCGGACGCACGCTGTGAGACCGCGACAAAGGAATAACAGGAAATATCGAGCGCCGTGCTGAACGCCGCACGCGGGGTATCAGCGTAGCGACCACGCAGATACTGTTTGTCTGCCCAGCCGATGGCATGAACGACAAAGTCGATAGTGCCCCATTTTTCCTTTACGGCGGCAAACATCCTGTCCAGATCTTCATCACTGCCGACATCGCAAGTCAGGATCAGATCGGCTCCGACACTTTCAGCAAGAGGGCGCACACGCTTGCCGAGCGCTTCTCCCTGGTAGGTAAAGGCAACCTCCCCACCCTGCGCGACGACGGCTTTTGCTATGGCCCATGCAATAGAGCGGTCATTGGCGACACCCATAACGATTCCGCGCTTACCCTGCATCAGAGAACCCTGAAAAGCAGGTGTGGCACCACCATCAGACATGCTATCTACCTCGGAAGAAACCAAAACAAAGTGTTACTGCTCTGAGGTGGTCGCATAGCACAACCTGAGCGACAAGTCTGGACAGAGCACAAAATAACGAAAAATTATCATTTTCCATCCGGAGCCACTTGTTTATGTCTGATTCTCCTCAAACATTGCCTCTGATCGATCATGGAAACGATCCGTTCGATCTGTTTTCGACTTGGATGAGTGAGGCGGAAAAGACTGAACCCTCTGATCCCAACGCAATGACGCTTGCCACCGTCACCCCGGAGGGGCGTCCGGATGCGCGTATCGTTCTTCTCAAGGGCGCGGACAGAGGCGGATTCGTCTTCTATACTAATAAAGACAGCCGCAAGGGGCAGGAACTGGCAGAGCGTCCGTCTGCCGCCCTGCTGTTCCACTGGAAATCATTGAAGCGGCAGATTCGCATCGAGGGGCGTGTGGAGCATACCTCGCCCGAGGAAGCCGATGCCTATTTTGCGTCAAGAAGCCGGATGTCCCGCATCGGTGCGATCGCCTCTCTCCAGTCACGCCCGCTTCCGGAGCGTTCCGAATTCGAGGACCGCATTCGCGATACTGAAGAAATATATAAGGAGGGTCCGATTCCTCGTCCCGCGAACTGGTCGGGTTATCGCGTGATACCGGATCGCTTCGAATTCTGGCAGGATCGTCCGTGGCGACTGCATGACCGGGTGATATGGGTTGCCGGAGACGGAGGCTGGTCCGCAACCCGGCTTTATCCCTGAATCATAAGGAACGCTGGAGCCTGAAAAACGTTTTCTCTCAGGACGCTTCCGTGGCCGCCTGAACCCCATGTCTGAACCGGATAACAAGAATGAAACAGGTCAGCAAAATCCTTCTTCCCGTCAGCAGCACCCGGAATATTGAGGCTGCCTTTACGCTGGGGCGTAATTTCGCCCGTCGCTTCAATGCACATCTGGCTGTTCTGCACGTCCGTCCGGATGGCCGTGATCTGGCGCCTCTGGCCGGTGAGGGACTGACCGGTGCCATGGTGGAGGATCTGATGAATGCGGCGCAGCGTGAAGGCGCACGCCGCACCCGTGACATTCATGCAGCTTTCGAGAGTTTTTCGGCCCGAAACAATATCCTGGTCGTCCCGCCAAGCCAGCATTTCCCGCTGGGGCAGCCGAGCATGAGCTTTACGATCCTCAAGGGCGTGGAATCAGAGCTCATCCCCTATCATGCCCGGCTGTCGGACTTTACCCTGGTTCCGCATCCGGATTCCGGTGATGAGGTTTCCTCATCCGAGGCGCTGCACGCCGTTCTTTTCGACAGCGGACGACCCGTCGTGATCGCGCCGCGTGTGCCGCCGGAGAATGTCATACGCCGCGTCTGCATCGCATGGAACGGGACCGCGGAATCTGCTGCGGCGCTGCGAGGAGTTGTTGCCTGGGCATCCACGTCAGAGCGCGTGCGCGTTCTGCATTGCCAGGATTATCAGCGCCGCGGACCGGATGCGTGGGAGGTTGTCGAATATCTCGCGATGCACGGTATCACGGCTGATCGCGAGGAAATTCCGCTGATCGATCGGGATATCGGGCGCAGCATCCTCAATGCCTGCGCGGATTTCAATGCCGATCTGCTTTCTATGGGAGCCTATTCCCACTCCCGCCTTCGTCAGCTCATCCTTGGCGGCGTGACGCGGCATGTGCTTGAGCATGCGCATCTGCCGGTCCTTATGAGTCGCTGAAAACAGCGCGGCATGCCGGTCCGGCGTGCCGTTACAACTTTATTTAACTATTTCCTTTACGTCGTGTCGTCAGTTAAGCAGTATGATGATTGAAGCGAACTGCACTGCTGCGAGGAAAGTAGATTTGAGTTTG
>NZ_JAJJND010000169.1 GCF_029759835.1 Acetobacter sp. AN02 | reverse complement strand
CGAACAACCTTGGCGCATCATGTCAATCGGACTGCGCAATTGGGCGCATAGGTTATAGCAATCAATGGTTGGTATTACGTAGCAGAATCTCGGGTTTCGTATCCTTGCCCCGGATCCCGGACATCATGCGGCTGCGGACCGCCGGAGAGACAATGTCAATCAATGGGACGAACTCTCACGCAGGCTGATGAAAGTTCCTTTCTGCGCTCCGGATATTTAGTGCTCTGCATGATGTCCTGACATAGGAGAAAGAAAAATGGCCAGTTCACGGAGGACAAGATAGAAACGAGCAGAGACGCTTATCGATCCGAGTTATGGCCAATGCAATTGCTCATGAAGATAAAAATACTTTTAAATTTAGGCTCAGGCCTTGCATCCAGAACATGATGGTTGCTGCGAGGTCGATGGCTGAAAGAATACTGTCGGGAATCTGTCATAGCAGGTTGGGACCTTCTGCCAGTCCTAGAACTCGGGCCCCGATGCTATCACAAGGGTCATTGCGGTCTGAGCCGTGCCGCATTTTGCGGCCGCTAATTCTAACATGCAATGATTTATGTCTGTTTCAGAAAACTCAGCGCTGCGCACCAGCGGCTTACGCCTCACAATAGTCATTACGCACCTCTGAGGGACTTCCCGATAGCGGACACTGGATGAAAAGGATAGAATCGAAATACCCACCCCCGCACCATTTAGGCATCTACAATACGGGAAGGGTCTTCATAGACTGTTAGGAGGTGATGTCGCGTGGAGATTGAGACATACTTCGGAAATGTCGGACAGCTAGCTAATATTGCCGTGCAAACCGGTGTTGCTGTTCATAACCTCATCGAGAATCCAGGCTGTTATGCGGATATTGTCGACCCGTCGATTGCCTTCCGCGAGGGCATGTTGAGTTCCGAAGAGGTAAATGCGCTGAGCGGCTATCTAGCAATTGGCTTCTTTGCTGGTCGATTGCGTCGGGAACGTCTCGCTGCATTCGCGATGACTTTCGAAATCGGACGCGAAGTGACGCGGCTAAAAGTTGAAAGGCAGTGCCAACGCTACGATTCAACACAGCCTTTATTCCAAGGCGTACCTTCGCTTTTCGACCATATCCGGCGGCGGGATAACGGCAGCTATGACTATGAACTCATCGACCGGAGAGCTGTTAACTCCGTATCCGGCAGCGAGATCTATCGTGCTGGCAACGGCTTTACGAGGCTATGCCCTTTCCTGAGTCCGGGAATCATTAACTGGGCTCAAAAAGAGTGGCCTAAGGCGCCTATCTTTCTTCGGCTCGATGCCGACGTATTCTCGGCCACGCAGCCGCTACAACTGCTGACCGAAGCGACCTTGGTGCCTGCAAATCCACGATGGTTAAAAGATTTTAGCCTGCGTAAAGGCATGAAGGATTTCGCATCCTATGAACTGTTGGATCGTCCCTTGTCACAGGGGCAAGCGGAATATTGGGACTACCACGTGCGACACCTACGGCGGCTGGAAGTCTATGTTGAGCGCCGGGACGACAATTATCTTACAATGATGATTGAGGAACTGCCGCGGGACGATGACCCAAATAGTTTGATGGTTGGCCGTTGCATCCACCTTGATACATGCGACCCTGCGCATACGCCGCTCGGCGAGGTGCAAATACAGCATCTCGATTTAGCTATAAATGTCTATTCAGACCAGGATCGGCAGAAGCGCTTTTCTCAGAGCCTTCAGTACGGGAAAGTTCAGGATGCGACCTTCCGAACGCATCTGTTTCGCATCGAGAAGGCACCTTTTGTCTCACTATTCACCTTCTGCGAGATGTTCCTGGAATCTAATACCAACCGTTTCTTGATCAGACTCACGGGGTACCCATTGGGCTAAAAATGTGATTCACAGGATGCTGATCA
>NZ_JAJJND010000168.1 GCF_029759835.1 Acetobacter sp. AN02 | reverse complement strand
ATGATCAGCATCCTGTGAATCACATTTTTAGCCCAATGGGTACCCCGTGAGTCTGATCAAGAAACGGTTGGTATAAACCGTAACGCCGCATCTGTCTGTCTCCCCAAAAACTGGGAAAACAGTCAGCACACACAGCCACAAAGTACAACCTTCACGTGCCGCAATCAGCCCTTAACTGACGACACGCCGTAGCTACCCCCAAAAATATATTCATTTTTCATAAATATATATTTTATCAAGGTGGAGATAATTTACACCTGCTATCTGAATTCTCACATAACGGGCGTTAATACGCTTTTTTGGATGAAAAATGAGAGGATTCCCATCTATTCCTCCAATACTTATTTCTGAATTGTGATAATATATACATTTATAGTTTTCTCTATCAGAGGAAACCAATATTTGAATTTCATCAGATCTGTCCGGAGAGATAGAACCTATGGAAACATCATTTATTCTGTTGAAGATTCTTACTTCTGAAAGAACTAGTTCTCTTCCGAGGTCAACTTCCCACCACGGATTCAAATCTTCCCCTGTATGGAAGCTATAATCTCCATTTGGGTCACCATTGAGGGCTCTTCCGGCATCTTCTTCCTTTACTGGGCTTCTTGACCACGGGGATACTGAACTCTGAGTTGCAGGGCATCCTGCACTGACCAGTTTCCCGATGGGCTCAGGAAAATGAGCGTAGTTCAGGTCTACCGGGCAGTGATTAACAAATTGCAGGAATTCAAGAGCACTAAGATTCCCAAGTTCCTTCCATTTTTTGTTTTTTGTTGTATTTGAGAACGCAAACTTACGCCTCAGATCGACGAACATATCCTGAAGTCGCGCATTCGCTTCGTAAATATCACGTATAAATCCACGCTTTATGAACTCTTCTCTGTTTTTATATATGTATTCCGGAAATGTATCGTCAACGGGAACGTAACGGGCCAGACCGTCTCCACTCCAGATGCGAATACCGATGTCGAGGGCCTGTTGCGCACGTTCTTCGTCTCTGAGCATCCGTGGCCAGTAGTCGTTGGCGTGAGAGTATGCAGACAACTTAGCCACTATTTCTTTAGCACCACCCATAAAGGTGAAATGCCATCCGGCTTTTCCCAGAACTTGGTAAGGGATATTCTGCTCCCGTGCGATCCGTTCCATAGAAAACCGGGAGTAATTCATACTACCTCCGACTTCATTGCCTTCTTTCGGGCATCCCGCATCCAGAGCCGGGATATATTTTTTCTTTATGATGTAGGGGGCTTTCCAATGCTCCTCCATCAGCATATTGAGGTAATACTGATACATTGGCATATCGAGATGTGAAACTCCGTCGAATTTCATTGCATCTTGGATTGATGAAATTCTTGGAATTTCATCAACGTCGCCGAAAATGATGTAATCGTCATCTGCTGCGTCTTTGACGCCATTCAGCAGATACTGTTTCTGGAAAAATTCTTTTTTCCCGAAGTGGATTTCGTCCGGAAACTTATCAATTGATAAATATATGACTTTATCAAGGAATTTACTAAATCTTTCCCTGTTCTTATAAAAGAGTTTTTCTTTTGGTTGCCCTGTGAAGGTCTCTCCGGCTTCGCAGATCACAAAATAATCGATATGATTGTAAAGATGATTGAGCCGGATATCCATAAGATCAAATTCATTATAAAACGGCATAAGGTCATATATTTTCGACATGAATAGGTCTTCCCGATAGGTCTGTTATAGTCGATCATCTGAAAATGAAGGTTCCATAAAATTTCATTCTACAGTCGATCAATTTAAATCTGATAATTCATTGGTATTATTGTGTCTAGTCCCTATTATACCAACGGTTATAGTGGCTGACCTGTGTGAGCCCACTTTCTGAGACCGATGGATCGGATGGTTTCCGGCAGGG
>NZ_JAJJND010000167.1 GCF_029759835.1 Acetobacter sp. AN02 | reverse complement strand
CTACGACAAACTCAAATCTACTTTCCTCGCAGCCGTGCAGTTCGCTTCAATCATCATACTGCTTAACTGACGACACGCCGTAAGAGCCTTTTTGGAAATTCATTGTAAGTGGTTTTCATGGGGTCTGATGTGTGATTCAGGTTCTGGATGTGGACGCCAGAACAGAGAGGCCGGATGGCCGCTATCCCCCGCAGGACGAAGCGTTATCCGTCTGACCTGACTGATGAAGAATGGGAGCGCATTGAGCCCCTGATGCTGCCTGCAAACCGGCGTGGCCGGAAACGGATGACCGATTTTCGTGAGATGATCAATGCGCTACGCTATCTTGTCCGCTCGGGCTGTGGTCGGGAGATGCTGCCGGTTCACTTTGGTCCGTGGCAGACCATTTACTGGTGGTTTCGCAGGCTGATGCGTTGTTTTTTGTTCAGAACGATCCATGATGTCTGCCTGATGCTGGATCGTGAAGCCGCGGGTCGGGAAGCCAGTCCATCCGGTGGTGTTATCGACAGCCAGAGCATCAAGGCTCCTCATGCAAAGATACGCGGTTATGACGCCGGGAAGAATATCGTTGGTCGTAAGCGCCATATCGCGGTTGATACAGATGGCCGACTGCTTATGGTCAGACTGACGCCAGCCGATATTTCAGATAGCGCAGAAGGACAGATGATCCTGAATGCTATCCGCAAACGCTGGCCGTGGGTGAAGCATCTCTTCGCAGACGGAGCTTATGACCGCCTTAAGCTCATGGATAAAGCCGCTTTTCTCGACTTCACGGTCGAGATCATCAGACGCTCAGATACAGCAAAAGGGTTTGAGGTTCTCCCTCGTCGACGGGTTGTTGAACGCACCTTCGGCTGGATGAGCCGCTGGCGCAGACTGGTGAGGGATTATGAAAAACGGATCGACGTGGCAGAGGCCATGATCCACATCACTATGGGAAGCCTCATGCTTCGTAGAAACGCTCATCCGTGAATTTCCAAAAAGACTCTGAGCCTGATAATCATACTCACAGCAGATTTCTTAACCACTCAAATTTAATGTGTCCGTATCGGCGCAGCATGAGGATATGAAATGACTGATGATTTCAAGAACAAGGTTGCTTTCGTTTCCGGTGCCGCAAGCGGTATTGGGTTCGTTACGGCCAAGGCATTTGCTGAGGCCGGCGCAGCAGTGGCCATCACTGACCTGAACGAGGAAGCGGCTTTCGCGGCAGCCAAGGATCTGACTGAAGCGGGACACCGCGCAATCGGAATCGCCTGCGATGTGACCGACGAGGCTTCGGTCGAAGGGGCTGTCTCTAAGACGGTCGCCGAGCTTGGTGGTCTCGATTTCGCTTATAACAATGCTGGATTGCATGTCCCGAGCGTCGAAACAGCGGACGCACTCGCCAAGGATTTCGATCTGGCGATCTCGGTAAATCTCAAAGGTGTATGGCTGTGCATGAAGCATCAGCTTCGACACATGCGCGATTATGGAGGTGGCGCGATAGTGAACTGTTCGTCGCAAAGCGGGTTGGCCGGAATCGCGGGCCTGGGAGCCTATACGGCATCCAAGCATGCCGTGATCGGCCTTACCAAGGCGGCGGCCCTTGAATATGCCCGTAAGGGTATCCGCATCAACGCTATTTGTCCCGGGACCACCGACACCCCCATGGTTGCCGCAGCAATGAAGAGCCATCCCGAAAGCATGCAGGCGGTGATCGACGACATTCCGCTGGGCCGGATGGCAAAGGGCGAAGAGATCGCTTCTGCCGTCCTATGGCTTTGCAGCCCGGGCGCCGGTTTCATGATCGGTCAGATCGTGGCTCCTGATGGCGGTTACACGGCGAAGTAACCCCCACCCTCAGCACCTAGATGGTGTTATGTACTTTCGTGCGTGAGTGTTTCAGAACGGATGGATGAATACTGCACGCAAACCGTATCCGTCTGATGTC
>NZ_JAJJND010000166.1 GCF_029759835.1 Acetobacter sp. AN02 | reverse complement strand
CGTTTTTTTCGTTGATACCGAGAGCTGAGAGAGCGGTTGATACGATATGGGGTGCGGAGAGTCCGGCCTGTGCGTATTGTTCGGCCTGTGAGTTATGGTCGATGAAGACATCCGGCAGTGTCATTGTTCTGAGCCGGACGTGGTCGAGCAGACCTGTTTTTGAGAGGTGATGGGCGACCATGGCGCCGAAGCCGCCCTCGGATCCTTCCTCGATGGTGATCAGCACGGCATGGTTACGCGCGAGCTGCTCCAGCAGTTCCGTGTCGAGCGGCTTGGCAAAGCGCGCATCGGCCACGGTGGGCGGCAGCCCCAGCGCGGTCAGCCGGTCCGCGGCCCGCAGCGCATCCGCCAGCCTCGGCCCGAGGGAGAGAATGGCAACACCACCCTTCTCACGCCCGGACTGCGCGGCCATCTCGCGCACGATCCGGCCCCGGCCGATCTCCAGAACGGAGCCCGCCGCCGGAAGCTCCAGCCCCAGACCGTTGCCGCGCGGATAGCGCAGCGCGATCGGACCCTCGTCAAACGCCGCCGCCGTCGCCGTCATATGCAGCAGCTCCAGCTCGTCAGACGGCGCCATGATCGTCATGCCCGGCAGACAGCCGAGATAGGCCAGATCGAACGACCCCGCATGCGTCGCCCCGTCCGCCCCGACCAGCCCCGCACGGTCGATCGCAAACCGCACCGGCAGACCCTGAAGCACCACATCATGCATCACCTGGTCATAGGCGCGCTGCAGAAAGGTGGAATAGATCGCACAGAACGGCCGCAGACCCTCAGTCGCAAGACCGGCCGCAAACGTCACCGCATGCTGCTCGGCAATCCCGGTGTCGAAAAACCGCTTTGGAAACGCCTTCGCAAACTTGTCCAGCCCGGTGCCCGAAGGCATGGCGGCCGTGATCGCGACAATGCTGTCATCCGCCTCAGCCGCCCGGCACAGCTCCTTCGCAAAAACCGAAGTCCAGGACGGCGGCCCCGGAGGCGCCTTGCTCTGCTCGCCGGTCACGACATTGAATTTCGCGACGGCATGATACTTGTCACCGGCCGCCTCGGCCGGGCTGTAGCCATGCCCCTTCTCGGTGATCACATGCAGCAGGATCGGCCCCTTGTCCGTATCCCGCAGATTGCGCAGGATCTGAACCAGCTGCGGCAGGTCATGCCCGTCCACCGGACCGACATAGTAAAAGCCCAGCTCCTCGAACAGCGTCCCGCCGGTGATCATGCCGCGGGCATATTCCTCGGCCCGCTTGGCCGTGCGCTCCAGACGGTCAGGCAGCTTCTTGACGAAACGCCCGGCCAGATCGCGCAGGTTCATGAACTGGCGCGAGGACATCAGCCGGGTGAGATAGTTCGACATCGCCCCGACCGGCGGCGCGATGGACATCTCGTTGTCATTGAGAATGACGATCAGCCGCTCGGCCCCCTCGCCGACAGCCCCGGCATTGTTCATGGCCTCATAGGCCATGCCCGCAGAGATGGAGCCGTCACCGATCACGGCAATTACATTGCGCTCCCTGTAGGACGGATCCTTCTCCGCCCGCAGATGATGCGCCACGCTCATGCCCAGCCCGGCAGAGATCGAGGTGGAGGAATGCGCCGCCCCGAACGGATCGTATTCACTCTCCGAGCGGCGGGTGAACCCCGACAGCCCGCCCGGCTGACGCAGCGTGCGGATGCGCTCGCGCCGCCCCGTCAGGATCTTGTGCGGATAGGCCTGATGCCCGACATCCCAGATCAGACGATCGTCCGGCGTGTCAAAAACCGCATGGATCGCAACCGTCAGCTCAACAACACCTAAAGACGCACCAAGATGACCGCCCGTCACCGAAACCGCATCAATCGTCTCCGAACGAAGCTCATCCGCAAGCTGCTCAAGCTGAGAAACAGAAAAATTCCTCATCTCATGCGGATAAACAACACGATCAAGAACAGGAAAACGACCGG
>NZ_JAJJND010000165.1 GCF_029759835.1 Acetobacter sp. AN02 | reverse complement strand
ACAAACTCAAATCTACTTTCCTCGCAGCAGTGCAGTTCGCTTCAATCATCATACTGCTTAACTGACGACACGACGTAATGTTGTGAAGGTCTTCCTGCGGGATTGCGTCAATCTTGTCAGCGTTCTGGGAAATGAAGGCTTTGAGTTCAGAAACCTCAGCAGTTCCTTCTTTTACGTCCAAAACCTTTTGTGCCAACTGATTACGAATATCCACAAACAACCCCGACAAAGACGACACTACCCCAACAGCACGGGTTTGAGCGGTCATCCTATCAGATGTTTTGAGGGTTCGGCAGATATGCAGACCTAAGACAGAACGAAGGTCAGAAGGGACTTTAACCCTTACATACCAAGCCTGATAACGCCGAATCATATATGGAGCAGGCAAACTTTTGTCGTCCCATATGTAACACCAACATGTGCCACTAAAGGAAACGACAAGAAATTATTCCAATAAAATCAATACCTTACAGACATTGGCGCCCCATAGGGGATTCGAACCCCTGTTGCCGCCGTGAGAGGGCGATAAGTATAGGCTGAATAGCTGGGTTTTTCCGTTTAAATTGTTGATAACGGAGCATTTAATATCACTAACTGTCACTGGATACAACTGGATATCACATCAGGGTGGGCCCAAGATGGGCCCAAAGAGTTACCGCCCTTTTGGATTATCTAACGACATCTCTGTGAGTTGGCGCTGCCTCAATTGCGAGTGTGAGAAGGGCGCCATCGCTTACCACCACACACATATTCTAATAGGCATGCCCACTATTTTTCTCTATGATGTAACCAGTTTAATGGTTCGGAGTCTACGATGCAGACCGTCAATCTGGTGGAGGCCAAAGCCCATCTCAGTCGTCTGGTCGACCTGGCAAAGGATGGAGAGTCCGTCCGGATTCTGCGTCGCGGCAAGGCGGTCGCACAACTCGTCAAAGTCGAGCCGGTGCGTAAACGGATTGCAGTGAGTGCTCTGCGCTCACTGACCGATGCCATGACGTTGCAAAAGGAGTCTGCTGCGGACGCTGTCCGCGACATGCGTGACGAGGCAAGATATTGAGCGTCTATATTGACACATCGGTTCTCGTGGCGGCCCTGACCAATGAGCGGGAAACTTCCCGGATGCAGGAGTGGCTTGGTGCTCAGGCACCTGAGGAGCTCTTCATCAGTGATTGGGTCGTGACGGAATTTTCCTCTGCGCTGTCGATCAAGCTGCGGACGGGACAGATCACTGTCACCGATCGCGCGAACAGCCTGGCCATGTTCACGCGTCTGTGTGCCGAAAGTATCGGGGTCTTGCCAGTGACCAGTCAGAACTTCCGGACGGCGGCAAGGTTCTCGGACCAGTATGCTCTGGGTCTGCGGGCCGGAGATGCCCTTCATCTGGCGGTTTGTGCGGATCAGGGTGCGACCCTGTATACTCTGGATCGTCGCCTTGCCGAAGCCGGGCCTCAGGTTGGTCTGGCTGCCACTCTTCTGTAATCGATTATTACCGGGAGAGATGTTTTTCCTAAATCGGAAAAAATAAAACAAAGAGAGTATCGATGAAAGCGTTTGAATTCGATCATTATATTATTGATTCTTATGCTCTCTTTTCGCGCTCTTTTAGTTCTATCAGGGCGGAAGATCTTCGGTCAGCAATTGATAGTCAATATGATGCCAAGCGCTTCTGGCCAGACGCGCTGTTGTCAATCAATCCGCGTTTTCTTCAAGGGCCGACAGTCAACGATCTTGTTGCATCAGGCGATCTGGATGAAGCAACCGGACAAATATTTCGGTTCGAATCTGTACCAGTGCGTTTCTATCGTCATCAGGCCCAGTCAATCGCTAAAGCACGAGCCCAGAAAAGCTACGTGGTTACAACGGGCACCGGCTCTGGCAAATCACTTTGCTTTTTTGTGCCAATAATTGATGCCGTTGTCCGCGCGCGGAAGCAGGGTAAAGCACGTAGAACCCGAGCTATTATTATTTACCCTATGAACGCTCTACGTGTTGAGTCCCGGAATTTGATGGTGCATTATTTTCACATGAGTGGAAGGATGCGCTATGGGCCAGGTTCCCCACGGAAGCGC
>NZ_JAJJND010000164.1 GCF_029759835.1 Acetobacter sp. AN02 | reverse complement strand
CAGCGCGACCGCTCTCGCCGCATGACAATCCCTTCTCCGGCCTTCAGTCACCTAACATCAGTTAACGTGACAGCACCTCGTCAGGACATGAGGCTGGTTACAGACCTTCTGGATGACCTGAACCGGAAGGTTGCTGGCACACCCACAGCACCGGACGCGACCGAAGCACAGGAGCCAGATGGCATCCCGGACGAGCTGATGGCTATGTTGCTGGAAATCCTGCTTCTGACGCGTGCGAATTCAACCCGTCAGGATATCCGCATGGCACAGGGATCGGTTGAATACGCCGGATTGCCTGTGTGGGAAGGCAAGAAGCGCACATAAATGGGCACGAATATGGACGTGTCCCGGTCTGCTTCAGAGAGTGAGTTCTGGGTCAAAACAGCGCGGTGTCAGAGGCATGGTGGGGGTTCTCCGAATGGAACGGGCACTCTGTGATCTCACATGAACGATCAGCACTTGCTGACATGCCTTGCGAAGATACGCTAACAGCGTATATAAAAAGCATGACAGGGCCTGAGATTGAGTTTGAATGGGACGACGCAAAAAGCGATGCCTGCTTTGAAGAGAGGGGGTTCGATTTCGAATATGCAGCCCAGATTTTTCTGGGGCCTGTTCTTCAGAAACCGGACGACCGTAAGGATTATGGAGAACCCCGTATCCGGGCCGCAGGCTTGATCGAAGGTGTCCCGTTTATGGTCGTTTATACGGTGCGCGGGATGTGTCTGCGCATTATCTCGGCCCGGAAGATGCACCGGAAGGAGTGGATCAAATGGCAAAATTGACATTGGCAGACATCAAACGTCGTGGCGGCCGGGTCGATCTGGCGCGCGTTCAGGCGACGACGGCCGCAGAGATTGACCAGCAGGCCCGCGAAGATGGGACAGAAAGCGATCTGCCGGGGCCAGCCTATCCGTCTCCTGCGACGGTGCGCCGCCAGTTGAAGCTGACCCAGACAGACATTGCCACTCTGGCCGGTGTGCCGGTGGCGACATGGCGGAACTGGGAGCAGGGCCGTGTGAGCCTTGACCCGGCGGTGCGGACGCTTCTGCGTGTCTTATGGCGTGAACCCGATGCGGTGCGCCGGGCGATGGTAGCCTGATCGAACCACAGAGAAGCGGGATCAGGAGCAATGAGGTGCACCTCCCGCAAACGGCCCCTTCTTGCTAGACTGCCTTGAGATACGCATAAAGCGTTTCCCGGCTTATTCCGAATTCACGGGCAATCTGGGCTTTTGGCTCGTGAGCAGAAACGCGGGCCTTTAGAGCCGTGATCTGATCCGGTGACAGGGATTTCTTACGTCCGGGTAGCTTTCCCCTGGCTCTGGCAGCCTGTTGCCCTTCGCGCTGGCGTTCTTTGATTAAGGACCGCTCAAATTGAGCGAAAGACCCCATCACTTGCAGGATCATCGTCTGCATGGGCGAGGCGTTCCCCTCGAACGTCAGGGCCTCTTTGATAAACCGAACACCTACGCCACGGACTGTGAGTGTCTCCACAAGATGCAATAGGTCTTGAAGGTCACGAGCAAGCCGGTCGATGCTGTGGCAGATGATGGTGTCACCTTCCCTTACATAACGAAGCATCTCAGTGAGGGCCGGTCTGTTCCGCGTGCCGCCGGAGCATTTGTCCGTGAAGGTCTTATCCACCTTCACCCCATCGAACCTCTGACGATCGGTGTTCTGGTCAACACTTGATACCCGAACATAGGCGATGATCTGACCGGCCATGATAAACGCTCCCCATATGTCAGGAAACACCTAAGGAATATGATTACGATATGTCAATAAATTCGTTTTATGTGTTTTCCTGACACTCGAAAAACCCGGTTCTCAGCCAAGGCCGGAAGTGTCCAGAAAAGTATAGCGATCAGCGCACTCAAAAAGGATGGTAAATTGCCTGACACGGTGCAGCACCGTCAGGTCAAATATCTGAACAATGTGATCGAGGCGGATCACGGCAAACTCAGGCAGCTGATCAGACCGGTTCGTGGCTTCAAAACCCTCAGGACCGCCTATGCGACCATTAAAGGTTTTGAAGTCATGCGGGCACTGAAAAAGGGACAGGCTAAATTCTTCCAGCTCCAGGAGGGTATCATGGGAGAAGTGCGTCTTATTGAAAGACAGTTCGGAATTTATACATTCTAAAAAACCCAGAAATCAGCCCCCATTATACCAACCGTTTCTTGATCAGACTCACGGGGTACCCATTGGGCTAAAAATGTGATTCACAGGATGCTGATCAT
>NZ_JAJJND010000163.1 GCF_029759835.1 Acetobacter sp. AN02 | reverse complement strand
GCTGCGGGGACGTCCGGGAATGGCTCCGTCGGAAACGGTGGTGGTTCTGTAGCGTCCACGGTCACCTATGACGCGGCGACAGGTGCTACGGATGCGCTGGGGCATCATGGTCAGATGCAGCTGGACGACCACATGACGTATACGGGTTCGTCTGCGGACGGGACGACTGATTTTTATACAGTGTATGGTCATCGGCCAGCTGGTACGGCTTCTTCGGGTCAGGCTGTGCTGAGTGCCGGGACGGGCTACACGCTTCCGTCGCAGCGATTTGATTATTACGGAATCAGCAGTGCGGGAAATCAGGCTCTTCTTGATCTTATGTTCCCGCCTGTATCGACGGCCCACAGCGTTTACAACACGGCCACGGCCATAGCGGCGGGGGATTACAAAGGAGCGGCATGGGAGGCTGCGCCTCTTGCGGCGGGGGCCGTCGGTGGTGTTGCGGCGAAGGTTGCCGGGAAGATTATCGGCAGCGGGACAATCCGGGAGGCCGTTGAAAGCGTCGCCGGGTTTGTCAAAAGAAGAGGAGCAGCGGGAGAGGAAAGCGGACTACCTGGCGGCAGCGTAGAAATTCAATCTATGGGTGCAAAAGCTAATGCTCCTGCCGGATTTAAAGCTTATCAAGCTCCGAATGGTGATAAATATTATGAATCACCGGAGGGTTTGATATATGGCCCGGGTTCGAAAGACGGAGATCGGATATCCCATGTTCTGGCTCATACGGCGGAGGACACGACAAAGGCCAAACATTCCGTGTTTAATGTCCAGGGCGACGATGCTCTGGCGCTTGTTGATGAAGCGTGGGCAAAACGATCAGGATCTGGAACTACTCAATCGAATGGAAATCAGGTCTGGTCAGTTGATCTTGGTCGTGTTGTTGGAACGGAAGGAGAAACTTCTGTGCAGATAATAGTTCGTAAAAACACAAGTGATATAATTACGGCATTTCCGAAATGAGAGAAGTGATTTGTCCATACTGTCAACAGGACAGAGTATGGCGTATCAGGCTTCAAGGAGAAAGTGAGGAGGGATATCCACATGCTTTTTGTTTTGAATGTGATACATTGTGGGAAAATGGGGATATAATAAATGATTTAACAGGAATAAACTACGAGGATTATATGGAAAGTAAAGGAGGAAAGGCTGATTGGAAATTGATACAAAAAGGTTATGCTGCAAATGAGATGTAATTTATAAATTATACTTTTATGATATTGTTTTATTTGGAGCCTGATCCAAAAGTTTTTGAACAATACCAGCCAGTTGTGATTCATCCGTCTTTGTAAAGAGATGGAGTGAATGGTGCCATGGACTGGCATTGCCCGACGTGAACATAGCCGGGAAGGACTGCGGTATCCATCGGATATGACGGACGGGGAGTGGGCCTTAATCGGTGCTGTTACGTTAACTTCTGTTCTGTAGATTGCGCTGTATGAGTGCTCGATCAGTCTGAAGCTCAGGGGGAAGCGAAAATATAGCTACACAGCATGCGCGATCAGTTTGCGCCGAAAACGGTGACGTTTGTAGCTGACAGATGGAGCTCTCATGCAGCGCAATCTACAGAACAGAAGTTAACGTGACAGCACCCTTCTGGGGAGTGGCCGGGATCATAAGGAGACGAGTGAGAGCCTGTCTGCGATTGGCGGGAACATCAACGTCGATGCGGGGAGCGTTTCGGGCAGTTACACAACGGATGTGTCGTCAGCGAACGGGTATCTGACGAACACATTCAACTCGCAGAAGCTGAGCAACCAGGCGCAGATCCAGCAGATGGGTGGCCAGCTTGTTGGTGAGGTTGGCGGACAGCTGCCCGACGCTCTGGATGCCGCCGGAGTTCCGGGGTTTGCCGGAAGTGAGGTTTCGGGAGCGTTGGGTCGTATCGCGCTGGAGACGGCGGGGAATGCGGCGGTTGCGGCGATCAGCGGCGGGAATGTCGGGGCCGTAGCTGCAGGCACGGCGGCGGGAGATGTTGCGGCGATCGGGACGCGGCAATGGGTGAAGGGTCTGGCGGGGTCTCTGACGGATGGTCCGCAGGCACAGCGTGCGATAGCGAACCTTCTGAGTAACGCAATAGCGTCCGGAGCGGGTGCGGTGGCGGGTGCGCTGACGGGCGGCCCGGGCAGTACGGCTGTGAATGCCCTCAACGGGGCAGGATATGCATCGGCCATCCAGCAATACAATCAGGATGCCGAGGATGCGAAGGAACCTGCGGGCATTGCTGTTACGGGTGTCAGCAAAAGCGACGGATATGAACCAGCACCTGGACCGGACCCATATGCGGTTGATCCCGGAACGGAGCCTGCTGTTCCGGGTCTGACGGCTGCGGGTCAGAAGGACGGGAATGGTAATTTCGTCTATCGCGTGAGCGGGACGGACACGCTTGTTGCGATCGACGGAAACGGCAATCAGACAGCGCCTTATACCAACCGTTTCTTGATCAGACTCACGGGGTACCCATTGGGCTAAAAATGTGATTCACAGGATGCTGATCA
>NZ_JAJJND010000162.1 GCF_029759835.1 Acetobacter sp. AN02 | reverse complement strand
TTCATGGGGCGCTTACTGTTTTTCATCAGCCATAGTGTGACAGCACGGTTCTGTGCGGGACGGATCATGACAAACGGCTCCGTTGTTCCGGGGGCTGGGGTAGTGATGCGTTGAACGGTGACCATGACCCGCCCAAGGGCGTCGTGGTCAAAATCAGGGTTATCGAAAAACGGCAGGAGAGCTTGGCGAACCTGCTCGGCCTGATCTTCACGAAGTCGATCTTTCTGGGTCTTGAGACGGGTCACGTTCCGCATGTGGGAAACCTCTGTATGAGTGCCGAATAGGTCGCACACTGTGCGACTTTATGGTCGCACGTGGTGCGACCTAATGGCAAGCCATTTTTGGCAGTTTCCCAAGGGAAAGTGACGATCGACTATTCCCTAGATATAAATAAGATAAAATCTCTCTCTATGGTCTCTCTCTTTTTTCGGTGGAAAACTGCCATTTGTGCCCCACTGGGACGGCCTTCGGCCGCGCTACGCGGCTCCTGCTCCGCACTCGCTCCCAGTTTGAAGGGCAGTGATATGTGATAAATATTATTGCTTAAGAAGAAGTATTACTTTGTAACTTTTATGTATTTATAGGTGGATTCTTTTGGTAAATTTTCAAATGAAGGGCCGTATTTCAATTCGATTTTACCGTTTCCCATTTTAATAGCCTTAAAAAAGAATTTTTCTACACCGCCGCAACCTAGATTCCCGACGCAATCTTTTGACTGTTCGTATTCCATACCTAGTAAAACAACATTATTTGGTATTCTTTTAACCATCCAACCATATCCTGTAGTTGGATTTGATTTTAGCTCAAAAGAAAATGTGCTATTTATTTTTGATGATATAGTATCGTTACCTGACGCTGCAAAAGCAAAGCATGGAATAATAGAAGCAATTACAGGGATTAACTTTCTCATTTACTACCTTAATATTGTTGTGATTACAGCTAATATTTTTATCGACCTCGGCCATGACTGTTATCTCGCGCTCGAGATCGACTAAATACCTTAACCCGTTCCCGTTGAGCTTCAACTGCCTGATCTTGGAGTTTCTGGCGTAGCTGTTGGGCCAGTTTCACGCAGCTCTCGATAACCTTCTCCCGGTATTGGGTCGGAATATCCCTCAGAGCCTTCACAAGAGGCTCCAGACGGCTCTGAAGCTGTTTCAGGCTCTCTCTGTCTGCCTTGGCCTGTTTGGTTGCTGTACGGGCAACTGTGGCGCTCTGAATGGCAGGGTCATAATGCTGCTGAACGGTCTGACTGATGCGTTTTGCCACCTGCTCAGGGTCTTCCACAACACGGGTAAAAATCCCCTTCTTGAGCACCTGCGGTTCTAGATCGGCAGGGGTCAGGTTTTTGTGCTCGGGTGCGTCCCGTTCTAGCGCCCCGTAGTAGGTTTTCAGCTTGGTATGGGTGGCCTTGCTTCCCTCGATGCCGCGTTCCAGTCCGACAGGGCGTCCCACAACTCGCGCAAAGTCTGTCTGCATCTCGTTCAGGGCCTTGGCACCACCGAGGAACCGGCGGCAATTCAGGCGGCCCGTATCGGGGTCTTTTGGCACCACGTAGGCCGACAGGTGCGGCGTTTTTTCGTCCCGGTGAATGATGGCAGCGATCACGTTGTCCTTGCCGTGCCGCTCCTGAATCCAGCGCAACGCCTCGTTCAAATACGCCTCCTGGTCAGCGTTCCGGTTCTCGAACGCGCCAGGTGAGGACGTGACCAGGTATTCGATGCACTGGACGGCGTTCTTGCGGATCTTCTCAGGTAGCGCCTTCTCGAACGCGATCATGCCCTGTTTGACGTTCTGCGGCCCGATCAGGTCATTGTCTGGCGTTCTCGTGGCGTCAGCGTTTGGCGTGTCCTGCTCTCGGTAGGCGTGCTTCATGGATGCCCGGACGGACTTGGGCGACTTGAGTTTCTGAACCCGAAGAATGGCGAAGTTTGACATGGTGTTTCAGCCCCCTTTTTCAAAAGGTGGACTTACTACACAATTTGCTTGCAAATTGTCGTAAGCGGGGCGGGAGCAAGCCCCCATCCCTCGACCCTTCCCCATCAGACGCCGGGGGTAATCTTGGCCTTTTCGATCACGGCCAAGGCGTGAGCTAAAGCCACCAGATCACCATCGGCCAGCGCCATTTTCAGCAGCTCTTTTTGCACTAATGGGTCACGAGCTGCTTTCACGCTATCGAATGGCACAAGCCGCATTATGCCTTGCCACCCTGCACGACTTCCAGCTTGGTTCCCGGTTTGGGAATCAGGGCCAATTCTTCTTGCGTGGCACGGCTGCCGACCTCGGCCACATGCCGGTTCATGTAGTAGCGGACGAGACCCGGCCCCCGCATACCAGCCACCTTTTCGCGCTCAGAGAAAATCGCGCCGAACTTCACAAGTTCATTCATGATGGCCGTAACTTCGTTGACCCTAATTCCGGCCTTTTCTGCGATTTCTTCGCGGGTCAGCATGATCTGTCCGGTGTGCGGGAACAGGTGGTCGAATAGGAGCGTCCAGACGTCCACGGCCTTCATGGGGCGCTTACTGTTTTTCATCAGCCATAGTGTGACAGCACGGTTCTGTGCGGGACGGATCATGACAAACGG
>NZ_JAJJND010000161.1 GCF_029759835.1 Acetobacter sp. AN02 | reverse complement strand
CTACGACAAACTCAAATCTACTTTCCTCGCAGCAGTGCAGTTCGCTTCAATCATCATACTGCTTAACTGACGACACGCCGTAGGCGCATCTGATTTTGTGTGGCTTGTATAGAGGCGCAGAAATAGGTGTAAGGCCGAAAATGGGCGTTTCCGGCAGAAGCTGCTCCTGCTGAGGAGAAGTCGCGCAGCGCGGTCAGAACGAAAGGTGTGACCGGATTTCTTGGAGCCGTTCGGGGCGGAATCCTGTGGCTACTACATAGAGCTCGCTTGATTCCTTGCGGCTTGCGGGTGGTTTTGCGTGGCGGACGAGGGTGAATACTTTCTTCATTGGCTCCAGCATGCCTTTTTCGGAGCCTCCTTGGAACACCTTGGCCACAAATCCGCCACCGGGTGCGAGAACTTCCAGTGCGAAATCCAGTGCTTCTTCCGCGAGACCAATGATCCGGCGGTGGTCCGTTGCTGCGTGTCCCGTTGTGTTGGGGGCCATGTCTGACATCACCAGATCGGGTTTCCCTCCGAGAAGTTCGATCAGTCTTTCCGGCATGCCCGGTTCGGTAAAGTCTCCGACCACGGTTTCGGCTCCGGGGACCGGCTCCATTGGCAGGAGATCGACCCCCACCAGGGCGGAGGCTCCGCGTTTGGCGGCAACCTGCATCCAGCCGCCCGGGGCTGCGCCGAGATCCAGCACCTTCATGCCCGGCCGGATGAGATGGAAGCGGTCATCAAGTTCGATCAGCTTGAAGGCGGCGCGCGACCGCCAGCCTTCCTTGCGGGCGGCCTGGACGTAGGGGTCGTTCAGCTGTCGTGCCAGCCAGCGCTGCTGCGCGGTGGTTCTGCCGCGTGAGGTTTTCAGACTGACGGATTTGGCGCGGACTGTCTGTGCCGCGCTTGCATCGGCTTCCGGGTTACGGCTTCCGGGCACCACACGGCTGCGGAGGGCGCGGCCTGGCACGCGTTGGGTGCTGCGGGCTCCGGTGCTGCCTTCGTTCTCGTCACGACTCATATTATTACCGTCCTGCCCGGACGGAGCGGCCGCGCATCGACCGTCCTTCCTGGTGTGAAGATCCGCCTGAGCGCATCATGCGCAGCAGCATGCCGTCGCGCAGCCCGCGGTCCGCGACGGTAATTTCTCCCGTCCATACAGAATGGATGGCCTCAAAAATCGCGCAGCCGGGAAGGATATAGCGGGAGCGGTCCGGGCCGATACAGGGGTGTCTGTCCATCCCGGTGAGTTTCATGGCTCTGAGTTCGGCAATGGACCCCATGGCATCCTGTGAGCCCAGGCAAAATCCGTCGATAGCGCTGCGGATATAGCGGGGCAGGCGCAATGCGAGGCAGGCCAGGGTTGTGACGGTCCCGCTTGTTCCGACGACCTGGACCGTGCCGCGTTTCATTTCCCGGCTGATGCAGTGTACCCGCTCGAACGGCCGGAGGTGGCTGGCGACGTATTCGACCATTGCGGGGTAGTCCTCGTTCCCGCGCGGGAACATCTCGGACAGAGTGATGACGCCGACGGGGGCACTGACGAATCCGATCAGCTCATGCGGCTGCCGGTTGCGGCTGAGGCGGACCCACGCGACTTCCGTCGATCCGCCACCGATATCGATCAGCAGGCCGCGGGATCTGGCCGGGTCGCGTCTCAGGATCCCGGCGCAGCTTTCCACCGCAAGTTCTGCCTCTTCGCGTCCTGAGATCACCTCGATCGGGATGCCTGTTTCCTTGCGGACACGCTCCAGGAATGCGTCGCCGTTCGTGGCCCGGCGGCAGGCTTCCGTTGCGATTGCGCGGAACCGTGCGGGCTGGCGGCGGCCGAGGCGCAGGGCGCAGACCCGCAGGACCTCCAGCGTCCGGTCCATTGCGGATTCGCCCAGTCTGCCTGTTCCCTGCAGTCCTTCCCCGAGGCGTACCATCTGGCTGTAGGTGTCAACCACGCGATAGCCGCCGGAGGTCCGCACGGCGACCATCAGGCGGCAGTTATTGGTTCCGAGATCCAGGGCGGCAAAGGTCTGCTGCGCGGGGAGTTCCGGGAGGGTGTGGCCCGGCGGTGCGGGGAACTGTCCGGTATCGTATTCCCAGCCGGGGGAGGGCAGATCGTTCAGAAATGGCTGGGGGGTGCCGGGCCGGATGAACGGCCGCAGCCCGGGTCGTTCCATGGGGCCGGTCCTTGAAGGTATTCAGGTCGTGTGCGGTGGTTCGATTGTGGCGATACCGTGACATCAGAGCAAGCAAAAATTCAGTTAACAGCCGGAATTCCGCATTTGAAAACAGCGGATAAAAAAAGGGGTTGTGTGGTGGCGGGGGAAGTGGTAGCACGCTGCAACCGCAGAGCGGACGCGTCTGGTGTCCGATTGTGCCTGATCCCGGATGGGGGATAGTTTAGCGGTAGAACTACCGGCTCTGACCCGGTCAGCCCTGGTTCGAATCCAGGTCCCCCAGCCAGCATATTTTTACCCGATAAAATCAATCGTCTGGAAAACCGAAAAAGCCCACGATGGGAATAAGGCGGGGACATTCTAGAGAGTGTTATGTACTTTCGTGCGTGAGTGTTTCAGAACGGATGGATGAATACTGCACGCAAACCGTATCCGTC
>NZ_JAJJND010000160.1 GCF_029759835.1 Acetobacter sp. AN02 | reverse complement strand
GACCGCGTTTCATCCGTCCGTATCCTTCTCGATCGGACTCTACTTTTAAATGGTTACATTTCCGGGGGGCACGTCACTGTGCAGATAGTACAACATCATGATAGTGAGTTTTCGGTTCGATAGCCCCCACCTCTGTTTAGAGGCAACCGAAGAAATAAGAGGCTACCATAAGACCGAATGGCAGAGTGCGCTGCGTATAATAGTGGAGAGAGGAGGCAGAATATTCCTGTCCCAATATACTCAGCCTCTTATTTGCCTTTGAAAAGCAGATTTTTCTCTGTGATCTCTGTATCCGGCTTCCGGGATATTCGTGAAGATCCTGTCGAAAAATCTGTAATTTCCTGATGTAATGTGGAAAAATTTCCTTTGATTCCATCGGAAATTGCCAGAAGTGCCAGTCTGAGAAACTTCAGAGGATCAGGGTAGAAAGGAGCCGAAATCAGCCACTTCATCATCAGGACCGGAAAGAGAAGATAGAAATAATGCCCTGAAAACTGCCTGAAAAACGGAATATCGTTTCTGATAATATAATAGGCTTTCCACAGAGGCTTATAAACTCTCCGGCCGGATGAGGGTGTTCCGCAATCATGAATAAAATGCAGGTCCGGTGCGAAAAGGAGCCTGTAGCCAAGACTGGTCATATTCAGAGTGTAGAGAGAGTCATCTCTGTAAATAAACAGATCCGTCCTAGGGAGGCCAAGTCTGCCCCTGATGAGATCGCAACGGACGAAGAGCCCCACGAAAGACGAAAATGCAACGTCGATCGATGTGCTCGCGGCATAAGCCTTGTCTTCAACCCCTACAAGACCGCTCGTCTTTGACCTTGCAGTCCATAATGTCTGAAGCGATTGGAAAACATTCAGACCTGGCCTGTTCATCGGACATATGGTGTCATCCGGAAAATAAACGGCACTAGCAACTCCGCCAACAGTCTTGTCCAGATTCAGCCGGGAAAACGCCTCCAGAGCCCCATCTCCCGGGAAGGCATCATCATCAAAACAGACGAGCCATTGTGCAGCCGTTTCACTGACAACTGTCTCAAACCCACGTGCAAATCCGCCGGCACCACCAAGATTGACGGCTTCTGTCACAATCAGCAGCCGCGAATCTGTCTGTTCCTGCAGATAAGCTCCGGTTCCGTCATCAGACGCATTATCAATCACGACAACGTGACTAAAAGGCTGCGCGAGTGTTTTCTCCAGCGTATGCCGCAGCTTTCCCAGACGATTAAATGTAACGATAACCGCTGCTACAGAGATCAGATCAGTCTGCATCCCGGAATCAGGCAAGCGGATCAATACAGAAAGCCGATGGCGATACGCCTTCTTTCTCAGCCTTCAGGAACAGATCAGCCGCCTCCAGCGCCTCCGCAATCGTGATATGCATGTCGAGATAGCGATACGTTCCCAGTCGGCCGACAAATGTCACGTTTGCCTCAGATTTTGCTTTCTCTACATAACGTCCGAGTTGTGCCTTATCCCTGACCAGCCTGACAGGATAATAGGGTGTATCTCCGCCTTCACACAGACGGCTGTGCTCACGATAGACGATGGTTTTTTCGTGCTCTTCCCACGGGGTAAAATGCTTGTGCTCGGCAACACGCGTCCATGGCACCGACTCATCACAATAATTGATTACAGCATTTCCCTGATAGTCGCCCTCCGCACGGATCACTTCAAAATCAAGCGTCCGATAGCTCAGCCGCCCGTCTTCATAGCCAAACCAGGCATCAATCGGGCCGCTGTAGAAGACATGATCATATCCTGCAGCCATCTCTCTGGAAAAAGCAGTGTTCAGGTGCAGGCTGATCTCAGGGGCATCAAGGATTTTCTCTACAATATATGTATAGCCATTTTTCGGAATGCCCTGATATTTACTGGAATAGTAATTATCATCATAGCTGAAGCGGACAGGAAGGCGCTTGAGAATGCTTGCGGGTAACTCCGAAGGCTCCATACCCCACTGCTTACGCGTATATCCGTAGAAAAATGTCCGATAGATTTTTTCTCCGACGAAACGAAGCGCCTGCTCTTCAAAAGTCTGAGGGTCGTCGATGCTCTGATCACCCAGAGTTTTTACGAATTCACGTGCCTCTGACGGAGAAAACTGTTTTCCGAAAAGCTGATTGATCGTCATCAGATTGATCGGCAAGGAATACACATGCTGCTGAGCATGCGCCTTAACACGATTGACGTAAGGTACGAATTCATCAAATTTCCGGATATAGTTCCACACTCTTTCATTACTTGTATGGAAAATATGCGGACCGTAAATATGCACCATGACGCCAGTCTGTGCGTCGCGCTCAGTATGACAGTTCCCGGCAACATGCGGTCGGGTATCAAAAACGTCGACGGAAAAACCCTGCTCTGCCAGCTGCCTTGCAATAACACTCCCTGAAAATCCCGCACCGACGACACATATTTTTTTCATCTGAGAACTCCGGCGCCGAAATTTAACAAGAGTATTTCAATTAGTTAAACGATTATAGTCGATCTGCTACCTGCTGCGAATACATGGGGCATATATAATCAACAGACTTAGCGCTTTTTCCTCGCCCTTCCGGATTCCCGAACGCAAAAATCGCCACGAGCTGTGGCTCTGTGGCGCTTGAGGGTATTTTATTGAATCTGGTTGCGGGGACAGGATTTGAACCTGTGACCTTCAGGTTATGAGCCTGACGAGCTACCGGGCTGCTCCACCCCGCG
>NZ_JAJJND010000016.1 GCF_029759835.1 Acetobacter sp. AN02 | reverse complement strand
GCAGAAGATACGGCTGAGACCGGTCAAACGGGATGAAGCTGCTCATCTCACCACCTTACAACATCACCACTTCACAGTGTGCCCCAACCCGACAGGCTGTTAGAGAGTTTATTAACTCGGCGGAAACAGACTGCACACACACTTCTCCACGGTATGACGAAAAATCAGATGCCCCTACCCACACTTGAAGCTCCCCTGGCTGAAATCAGGAAGGAGAGCGATGTCCTCGAATCCCTCCTCGCCAGCAGGCAGAGGTGGCGGGAACTGGCCGAACTTGCTGCTGATCTTATTTTCGAGACAGACGCAGAGGGCCGCTTCACGCTGTTTGTCTGCAAGGGGGCGACCGGTCTGTCCGAGCGGGACATGGCGGGCGTTCCCGCTGCCGGGCTGCTGCTGCGTCAGGGAGATTCCGCTGCCGGAAATCCCTTCTCCAGTCGGCTGCCGGTCAAGGGGGCCAGAATATGGCTCAGAAAACCGGATGGTTCAGGCGTCAGTCTGCTGTTCTACACCGTTCCCCTGCTTGCCAGCGGCAATGGATTTGCAGGCGTCCGTGGGCTGGGGCTCAATATTCCTGAAAGTGCGGCGACAGGGCAGAGTCTCTCTTCCCGCTCCATACCCACGGGCATCATTCATCGTGTCACGGCCTGCCTGCGCAGTCGTCCGCTTGCGGGGCTGGGCATTCCGGCGGCTTTCGAGGCTATTACAGAAGTTCTTGGCGCAAAGGGCGGACTGCTGCTCTCTCCGCCGGAGCTGTCAGCAAAAATGCCGGATAATGCCCTTCCCGGACCACAGGACGGCATGTCCGTTCTGCACCGGCATCCCGGCAATGCCATGGACACGGAAGCACTCATCGGCGGAGAACTGCGCCAGCTTCAGGAAAGCGGAAAGATCATTACACCGCAGGCCATCGTCCGTAATGGTCGTGACGTAATTATATGTTCCGGAACCGTGCGATACGCCGCCCCGATCCTTCTGGCGCTCTGGCGTGATAAAAGCGGTGCCTGGATGCAGGATGATGCGAACCTGGCGGATGCCTGCCTTGCGTCCATCGCCTCCGCCATCGAGATGGAACGCCTGCACCATACAATGATCCGTAATGCCCAGTTTGATCCGCTCACCGGGCTGCTCAACCGGCGTGGCTTTACGTTTGAGGTCGGGCGGCGACTGCCACGCCTCGACCGCGAACGCCTTTCAGGTACGGTGCTTCTTGTCGACCTTGATCGCTTCTCCGAAGTAAACGCGAAATACGGGCTCGATATCGGAGACAGGACGCTCCAGAAGGTTGCATCCGAATTTCGTGATGCCATCAGACCGACCGATCTGATCGGGCGTCTTGGCGGTGATATTTTCGGGTTATGGCTCGATGGCGCCGACGCATTCGTCGCGGCGGAGCGGGCCGAGGCATTCTGCCAGACCGGTACGCCGCTTCCCATCGAAGAGCCCTACCGCCTGACATTCTCCGTTGGTCTCGCAAGCCGGAGCTGGGATACGTCCGAGACGTCCGAATCCCTGATCGAACGTGCGGGACTTGCCCTGCGGAGTGTCAAGCTTGCCGGAGGCGCGCGCTGGCACGCCTCCCAGGAAGACTCTGCTGTCTGAATCTCAAGTCAGGAAGCGTAGTCGCTTCCTGATTCACTGCGGATCATCGTGCCGGAGCCGCGTGTGGTAAACAGTTCCAGCAGACAGGCATGCGGCACCCGGCCATCCACGATCACAGCAGCCCGCGCACCGGCACGGACGGCTTCCAAGCACGTTTCCACCTTCGGAATCATACCACCTGAAATCGTCCCTTCCTCAATCAGACGACGCGCTTCCGAGGCCGTCAGCTCGGAAATGAGCTTTCCGTCCCGATCAAGCACGCCCGGGACATCTGTCAGCATCAGAAGACGTGTCGCATGCACAGCTCCGGCAATCACGCCAGCGGCCGTATCCGCGTTGATGTTATACGTCTCTCCGTCATCACCTGTGGCGATCGGCGCGACAACCGGAATCAGTCCAGAACAGGACAATGCATAAAGCACCTGCGGATCGACCCGATGCGGCTCTCCGACGAAGCCGAGATCGGAGACTGTCTCTTCCTTTGTCTCCGGATGTATTGTCTTTCGCAGGAGCTTCCGCGCACGGATCATACCTCCGTCCTTGCCGGAGATGCCAACCGCCAGAGCACCGGCCCGGTTGATCAGGCTTGCGACGGATTTATTGACGTTCCCGCACAGGACCATCTCGATGACATCGATCATCTTCTCATCGGTCACGCGCAGGCCATCAACGAAGGTGGATTTCAGCCCGAGTCTGTCCAGCATCTGATTAATCTGCGGACCGCCACCATGAACCACCACGGGGTTGATACCGACCAGTTTCAGCAAGGCGATATCCTTGCCGAACGTATGCGCCAGATTGCCATCACCCATGGCATGACCGCCGAATTTCACGACGATCGTATCACCGGCATATCGGCGGAGATAGGGCAGTGCACTGGCGAGAGTCGCGGCCTGCTGAACCGCCTCACTCTCCTGGACGTGTTTCTTCTCAGTCATGCGTCGGACTCTCCGGGGGTTCAGCCAGCAGGGTCAGTTCAGCCCGGAGCATCGGAATGCCCTCCCCTGTCTCGCTGCTTGTCGGGAAGATATGCGGATGGGCTGCGGGGTGTTTTGCGGCCTCCGCTTTTATTTCCTTCTGCTTTGCGACCAGCCCGGACGGACTGACGGCATCGCATTTCGTCAGGACGATCTGGAACCCGACGGCTGCCGTATCAAGCAGTTCCATGATCTCGATATCGTTCTTTTTCAGCTCAATCCTGGCATCCAGAAGCAGCATTACCCGCCGGAGCGTCGGACGCCCCCGCAAATAATCGAACATCATGTCCTGCCAGTCTTCCTTGACGGATTTTGCAGCCTTCGCAAATCCGTAGCCAGGCATGTCCACAAGAAGCATCTGCTGCTTCAGATTAAAAAAATTGAGCTGTTTCGTCCGGCCCGGCTCTGAGGAAGCACGGGCCAGTGTCTTACGACCGGTCAGTGCATTAACGAGGCTCGATTTTCCGACGTTGGAACGGCCGGCAAACGCCACCTCCGGCAGATCCGCAGGCGGAAGCTGCCCGAGCTTCTGTGCTCCGAAGATGAAATCACAGGCCCCGGCAAAAAGCAGCCGCCCGTTTTCGATATCCTTTTCGGAAAATTCAGGCTGATCAGCTTTCATTTCTTTTTCGTGATCTGTGGATTTTTCACGGTTTTCTCACGTGCCGTGCCGGAGATGACACCCGGACCGGTCGCAACGGCCTTATGCGTTCTCTGGATCATCAGCTGCTGCGCGATCGTGAGCACGTTATTCCAGCAGTAATAGATCACAAGACCGACCGGCTGCCGCGCCATGAAGAACGTAAACATGACCGGCATCATCATGAAAATACGCTGCTGAGCCGGATCAAGGACAGCCGGGCTGGCCTTCTGCATCCCGTACATCGTCAGGCCGTACAGGATCGGCCAGATTCCAAGCAGAAGAAAGCCTGAAAGATGGGTGGGATCAAACGGCAGCAGTCCGAAGAGATTGAAGATATTGGTCGGGTCCGGAGCCGAAAGATCCCTGATCCATCCGAAGAACGGAGCCTGACGCATCTCGATCGTGACGTAGAGATCCTTATACAGACACCAGAAGACAGGGGCCTGGATGAGCAGCGGCAGACAGCCGCTGGCGGGGTTGGCGCCTGATTCACGGTAAAGCTGCATGACCGCCATATTCATGGCCACCGGATCGTCTTTGTGACGGGCGCGGATATCCTGAATTTTCGGCTGCAGGTCGCGCATGGCCGCAGCTGAGCGGAAGCTCTTCATGGCCAGCGGGAAAAACAGGATTTTCACGATCAGGGTAAAGGTCAGCAGGGCAAGACCGAAATTCCCCAGATGCGTGTAGAGCCAGTCAAGAACGTAGAACACCGGGCGGGTCAGGAAGGCCAGCCACCCAAAATCGACGGCCTTCCAGAAATCCGGGATATGAAGATCGGACTGATACCGCTCCAGCAGACGGACTTCTTTCGCACCCGCAAAGACATGCATGGTGCTGGCCGCACTGTCTCCTGCCCCGATCGTCAGCGGAGCCTGCCCGACGAAACCGACACGGTACTGGGTGCTGGCCGCATCATAGCCATAGGTGCCGGTAACGGCCTCTGCCTGGTCCGGAACGACGGCCATCAGCCAGTATTTATCGGTGATCCCGGCCCATCCCCCGGTACCCTGTTTGCTCCAGGAAATATCCGCAGGCGCCACGGAGCCTTCACGAAGGGATTTATAGGACTCCTCGGTCATACGGCCGTTGACCACGGAGATCGGCCCCTCATGCACCAGCATGCCGCCGGTTTCCTCGGGAGTATAACCGCGCAGGACATGGGAATAGGGCGTGAGCTGAACCGCAGATCCGGTCGTGTTCCGGACGTTCTGCTCGATGGTGAACATGTAGTCATCATCGACGGCCAGACGAATCGTGAAGAGCAGCCCCGCTCCGTTGTCCCAGGAGAGCGTCACCGGGTGAGCGGAAGTCAGCTTGTCGGAATCGGCTTTCCACAGCGTGTGCCGGTCCGGAACCTTTACGGAGGACTCTGCCGGAATCCAGCCGAACTCAACAAAGTCGGGACGCGGCTTCCCCGGTGTCTCAAGCACCCGGACAAGCGGGCTGTCGGACTTTACCGTCTGGCGATACTGCTTCAGCACCAGATCATCCAGCAGGGCACCGCGCAAACGCACGGAGCCCATGACATCCTTCGCATCCACGGCAAGCCGCAGCTCCGGACCGGTCTCGTCAGGTGCCGTTTCAGGTGTGGCCGGTTTTGCCTGGGTCTGGATATGACTGTCCGCGGGCACTGTCTGTCCTGCCTGCACCGTTCCGTGCACCGGCGGCGGAGGTGGGTTCTTGGGCATGAAATAATCAAACCCGAGAAGAACGAGCGCCGACACCACGGTCGCCAGAATCAAACGCCTTGTATCCATATCCGGACCAGCCGACCTTTCTCAGTGTTTCAGGTTGCAGGGCCGATCCGACCCGTGTTCCGCACAGGGACGCTCTCCCGGCACCGGATCATACCCGCCTGCGTGCCACGGGTTGCACCGCAATATCCGCCAGAAGGCAAGCCCTGAACCGCGAAAAGCGCCGTGAACACGGATTGCCTCAAGCCCGTAGCGGCTGCAGGAAGGATAAAACCGGCAGTTCGTGCCCATCCAGGGACTGAGCCAGCGTTGCCAGAACCGGATTCCCGACATCAGCAGGCGGGCTGTCAGACTGTCGGCAGAATTCCGGGTCATGAGCCGCGTGCTTTTTTCAGGGCGTAGCGGATATCATCCGTCAGGGAGACAAAGGGGCGTCTGCGGGTTGCGTCGCGTCCGATCAGCACAAGATCGAGTCCGGACAGATCCGTTTCCTGGCTGACAACTCCCAGAGCAGCACGCAGGCGCCGACGTGTCCGGTTCCGGACAACCGCATTGCCCACTTTTTTTGTGACGGTAAATCCGGCACGGGCCGGTTCCGGGTCTGCCCGGTCGAGAACCTGCAGGACGAGTCCTCTGACGGGAGCCTTACGTCCGCAGGAAGCAACAGTCAGAAACTGCACCCTCTTTTTCAGTTTTTCCGGAACTCCGGTCATCAGCACCACGCTTCCCGGCCGGACAGATGCTCACAACAGGAACACCTTCCCCCGCCGGTATGGACGCCGGCGGGATGCCTGTCATCAGGCAGAAAGACGCTTACGACCCTTCGAACGGCGATTCGCAATGATCTTACGGCCGCCGACAGTTGCCATACGAGCGCGAAACCCGTGACGGCGCTTGCGGACCAGCTTGGACGGTTGATACGTGCGCTTCACAGTGGCACTCCTCACAAACAACAAAAACCAGATGACCACCCTGAGTCAGCGCGATGCGCGCCCGTGCAGTCAGAACGCGGCCATATAAAACGAGGTCCGGCCTGCGTCAATGTCAGAGTGCCGTGTCGTCCCCTGCACGGGAAACATATCGCCCCCTCTCATCGAAAGGACGGGAGCAAAGAATGACTGAAAAGACACCGGATCAGGCGTTTCGTCACGACCTACGCGGACTGCTCTCACCTGCTATGCTGGCAGCGGATCAGCTTTCCCTGAACCCTGACCCGCAGATCAGGAAGCTCAGCGGGCAGATACTCGACTCGCTGGATCGTGCGCTGGCCCTGCTCAAAGCCGGGCTAGGCAACGAGAAACGTCAGGACTGACCGAGGATGGAGGTTGATATCTCGATCAGAAAATCGAGAACTGTCCGCGTTCTCAGCGGCAGAGTTCTTGGTCCGGTATGTACCGCATAAAGAGGCATGGAGGGGATATCCCAGCCGTCAAAAAGCCGGATCAGTCTGCCTGCCTCCACATCTTTCCTGACCTGAAAGGAAGAGAGAATACCTGCACCGACTCCGGACTCGATGGCACTCATGGCCGCTTCGGAAGAGTTGGCCCTGAATACGGCTCTGGGCGCGACGATGCTTTCCTCTTCCTCTCTGAGAAAATGCCAGTCGTGACGCCCGCCACCATAGGTGAACACGACACAATGAGCCTCCGCGAGATCTCTCGGATGAGCAAGCTCCGCAGTCTGCTGTTTCAGAAACTCCGGTGACGCCACCAGCCAGCGATGCACGTCGCCCAGCTTGCGGGCGATCAGTGATCCTTCCGCGATCTCCCCGACACGGATGGCCAGATCAAGCCCCTCCTCGACGAGATCCCCGAAGCCGTCACGCATGACGAGTTCGACGGAAAGGCCCGGGTGCCTGACGAGCAGCTCCCCGAGGCGGGTCGTGAGATAAAGGCCAAAGGCCGTGGTCACCCCGAGGCGCACGAGTCCCGAAACGGAAGCCCGCCGTCTCCCCAGCACGGTTTCGGCCGTTTCCAGGGTTTCCAGAACCTCATAGGCGTGCGGCAGCAGGCTGCGGCCGTCCTCCGTCATCATGAGGCTGCGCGTCGTCCGCGCGAACAGCGTGGTGCCGTAATGCGCCTCAAGAAGCGCGATATGGCGGGAGATGGTCGGCTGACTCATCCCGGTTTCGCGGGAAACAGCCGAAAACGAGCCCGTCGCAGCGACGCGGACAAAACTATGCAGTGCAGCAAGAAGATCCATGATATCCGCCGGAAACAGCCAGAAGCACGCAAAACGTGGCGCAGCGCTCATTCATACGCAATACTGCGAAAACAGGCATCAGCCATTCATAAACGTGAGAGCCCTTTGGCAGACGGATCCTGGCTGACGGCATCAGGAATACCTGACGGACTGAGTTTTCCCTCAAATCCGTTGCGCAGCACCCCGGCCCAGCCATCCATCCAGCGTTTCATCTCCTCGATAAACCGGCCAGCCAGAGGAGAGGCTCCGGCAGCCTGTTTTTCCCAATCCGCAGGAGGTGTATTCAGCTTGCTGCTGCCGGGAGGAGCCGGGCTGACAGCCGTACTCACGGCTTCAAAATTCACGCCGCCGTCCTCAGCTTTCACGACGCGGGCCCAGTAGCCTTCAACAAGCAGGGGCGGAAGCTGAAAGCCCATGGTGCGCAGACGCTCATAGGCAAGAGAGATATCCGGGGCGTTACTGATTTTGCCACCGTTGAGAAAGACAGGGCCGCTGCTCAGACATTCAAAGACACCACCTTTTTCCGCCGTAATCCGGTTTGAATAGTTCCGGTCGTCGTGACAGAGGCGGGTAATCTCCTCGGTTATGGAGTCCGCCACACTCTGGCTGCTGGCCCGCACGACGATCACGCCTGTCACGACACCACGCTCGCTCCTCACGAGGACATTACTGATGATCTCGCCATTCGCACCGTCCTGCATAGCCAGAACCGGATGCCATATACCCGCAGGCAGAGGGAGCTGACGTCCCGCGAAGGGAAAGACGCCTTTCAGTTCTGCATCGATCGGAGGAACCCCGATTTTTAAATTATTCGCCCCCCTCTGCCCCTGAGGCTGCTGCTGAGGAGCAGGCCCTGAAGGCTGCTCTGCCTGCATCCCGTCCTGCTGATTCCGGGACGAGCCGAAGGTCAGAAGGCGCCCGACGGGGTCCGTCACCCGGTGCAGGGGCGGTATCAGCCTGAGAAGCCAGGGAGCCGGCCAGATCAGGGAAAATCCGCAGAACAGCACGGAGCTGTACAGGCAGAAGCGCCACAGAGGAGCCCGATGACGAAGGCGGGAGAAAGCTGACATAAATGTCCCGGATCAGGAAGGAAGCCAGGGGCGTCCGGCAGCGCGATCGTCCTGAAGGGTTTTCGCGATTACGGTATCCCCTTCCTTAACGACGGATACCATTTTCGCGCCCTGCTCACGCGCCTGGATCAGCGACTCGCTGATCATGTCCTCAATCGACCGGACCAGATCACGGGCAGAGGCTGCATCACCGATCCGGCTCTGTCGCCGCATGACATCAAGCAGGAGAGCAGGATCGATTCCGCCGGTCTCGACCTTCAGACCGTAGCTTTCGATCATCGTCTCGATCTCAAGTGCGGATACACGGGCGATGTCGAGTCCTCTGAGGGCACGGAAGATGAATATCCTGTCTATCCTGTTGAGAACTTCCGGCGCGAATCCGGATTTGCGCAGCGCCTCAACCGATTCCGCACGCATACGATCGGGATCTTCCGACAGGCGATCCGAAATTTCCGTCAGTTCTTCCGTCGCGATATTGGAGGTCAGGACGAAAATCGCACGCGTCGTGGAAATGAGCTGCCCCGTTGAGGCTTCCGTCACATGTCCGTCATTCCAGGCCGTGAGGAATTTCTTGAATACGTCCGGATGCGCCTTCTCGATTTCATCCAGAAGGACGATGGCATCCGGCTGCTCCTTCAGACCGCCTGTCAGTTTCCCGAATGTATCAGAGCCGACATAGCCTTTCGGTGATCCGAAAAGCTGCGTAGCCGCATGGGGAGAGCTGAACTGCGTCATATCGAAATGCAGCAGCGGACGCTGAAGCTGCTTTGCCATCTGCTTGGCGAGATAGGTCTTGCCCGTGCCCGGAGGACCGGCAAGCAGAAAGACCCCTACGGGACGTCCGCGGACCTGCAACGCGAGGCGACGACGCAGCTGCTGCGCCACATCCTCGCAGACCTGATCCTGACCGATCACGCGCGCGCGCAGACTGGCTGCAAGCTCTTCCGCATCAAGCGTCGTCTCACGCTGCTCGCGGGCCATAAGCTCCTCAAGCTGGGCTCGGTTGGTGAGCCGTGAAAGAACATCCATCATCCACCCCCGTCTGCTGAGAAGCCCTCTGCGCGACAGCCGTTCCGCGCGTGTCTCATAGAGCAGTCCTGCGACCATAAAGAAAAGTGCCGTCAGCATCAGTAGCGGCCAGAGCGGCGCGCACCACTGCATGAAATGCGTGATTCCGGCAAATGAGAGATGCAGCGCGACGGCCGCCTGAAGTGCGGCGAGCACCAGAAAGACCGCCATCATCACCGGCATATACCGGTTAAGAAGCGGGATAAGCGCCTTCATTGAGCCACCACATCCAGAATGAGATACTGATCATCGTGTATCACAGGCAGGATCACAGGCCCCATAACCGTCAGCGCGCCCGGCTGCACCCCGCCCTCTCCCGGGGCGGAAAGGGGAGTGATCCTCACCTCCCCGCTGAACAGAATCGGCAGGATAATGTCCTGAGGGCGAGGACTGAGATGCACGACCTTCGTCATGATCCCCGACCTGACCGATACCACGCCTCCCTGCCCTCCCGCATCGAAAACCGGCATGTGAACAAGACGGTATTCCCTGCGCTTTATCCCGGCCAGGATACGCTCCTGATCGGCCGGTGAATACCCGGCCTTTCTCAGAGCCTGAGGAGCGTTTTCAGGTGCGATCAGGGCAAGACCCACGACCGGCACGCCGGTGCGGTTGCCATCCGTCTCCTGCACCGCCTGCGAAGGCGCGGGATTGCCTGTCGGATCGGACTGCCGCCCTCCCCCGGACTGGCCTGCCGTAAACCATGCAGCTCCGCCCGTAACCAGCATCACACCCGCAGCCGCCATCAGCAGCCTCATACCCGGGCGTCCCGACTGGGGTTCCGGCTGTTCCTGAAGCTGTGGTTCCGGAGGTGGTATCATGCTGCTTATGTTGCGCTGCGGGGATGTTCGCCCGCAAGAGGTCTGATTGTAAATTCCGTGCAACATTACAACACCGGATGTATCACTGCAGGCCTTGCAAAGTCCGCGGCTCTACCTTAGATAGAGCGCAACATTACATCTTCCGCTTTTTTCGGGGGGTGGCCTGAAGAGGCCGCCTTTTTTATTTTGGACGACAGTTCCTCAGCACATACCGGCCTTGATGGCCGGGTCAGAGATATCGTGGAGCCGGTGCTTGCGGATCTCGGTTTTGATCTGGTGCGCGTCTCGGTCCTTGGTCGCGAGACGCCGACAGTGCAGATCATGGCCGACCGGCTGGACGGCAACCTGATCAACATCTCGGATTGCGAGCAGATCAGCCACGCCGTCGGGGCCGTGCTGGATGTTGAGGATCCGATTCCCGGAAACTGGACCCTTGAGGTTTCTTCCGCCGGAATTGATCGCCCCCTGACGCGTCCGAAGGACTGGGAACGCTTTGCGGGGCACCTCGCAAAGGCTGAGGTTCTTATTCCTGTTGATGGCCGCAAGCGTTTTTCGGGCATCGTTCTCGGTGCCACGGAAGACAGCGGGCGGCTTCGACTTGATGATGGAACGGAGGCCGTCCTGCCGTTCCGGGATCTTAAAAAAGCACGTCTGGTCCTGACGGATGCACTGATTGAAGCTACGGCTCATCTTCACCCGCCATCCGGAGAGGAAGACTCCGGCGACGGAGAGGATGATCAAGAAACCTCGTCTGCGCAGTCGCGCCGGCGTCACTGAAACTGTCCGTCCGGATGCCGCGGCCGTATGAGCCCGGACATCCCCGTGGAGAGCCTGTCGTATGGATACTTCCGTTTCCCGCCCTGAACTGCTCCTGGTTGCCGATGCGGTCGCCCGTGAGAAGATGATCGACCGTGAGGAAGTTCTGGAAGCCATGGAGCAGGCGATCCAGAAGGCCGGTCGCGCCAAATACGGGCATGAGAAAGACATCCGCGCGACGATCGATCGCAAGACGGGCGAGGTTCGTCTGTCCCGCTGGACGGAGGCGGTTGAGGCGATCGAGAACGAAGATACTCAGATTCCTCTGAACATTGCCCGGAAATTTCAGCCCGGAATTCAGGCCGGAGAATATCTGATCGATCCCCTGCCCCCGATTGATTTCGGGCGTATCGCAGCGCAGACAGCCAAGCAGGTGATTGTCCAGCGCGTGCGCGAATACGAGCGCAAGCGTCAGTATGATGAGTTCAAGGATCGCGTGGGCGAGATCGTCAACGGCACGGTTAAGCGCACGGAATACGGCAACCTCATGGTGGAGATCGGATCCGCCGAGGCCCTCCTGCGTCGTGACGAGCTGATCCCGCGCGAGACATTCCGTAACTCTGACCGCGTCCGCGCCTATATCTACGACGTGCGCGACGAGACCCGCGGGCCTCAGATTTTCCTCTCCCGCACGCATCCTGCCTTTCTGGCGAAGCTGTTCGCACAGGAAGTTCCGGAGATTTATGACGGGATTATCGAGATCAAGGCCGTTGCACGTGATCCAGGATCCCGTGCAAAAATGGCCGTTATCTCCCGCGATGCGTCCATTGATCCCGTCGGCGCGTGCGTCGGTATGCGCGGTTCGCGCGTGCAGGCTGTTGTCGCAGAGCTGCAGGGCGAAAAGATCGATATCATCCCCTGGAGCCCGCAGGCGGCAACATTTGTCGTCAATGCGCTGGCCCCAGCTGAAGTGTCCAAGGTTGTCATGGATGAGGAAGCCGGACGGGTTGAGGTCGTGGTGCCTGATGACCAGCTCAGTCTCGCTATCGGGCGCCGTGGCCAGAACGTGCGTCTGGCCAGCCAGCTGACCCGCTGGGATATCGATATCCTGACCGAGGCCGAGGAATCGGAACGCCGTCAGGAAGAGTTCCGTCGCCGCTCCTCCCTCTTCACTGAGGCGCTTGATGTCGACGATGTGATTGCCGGGCTGCTGGTGACGGAAGGCTTCCATACGATTGAGGAGCTTGCCTATGCCGAGGCAGACGAGCTGATCGGAATTGAAGGGTTTGACGACTCGGTTGTCGGAGAACTGGTCCGTCGTGCGGAAGATTATCTGCGCCGCCGTGAGGAAGGTCTGGACGAGAAGAGAAAAGAGCTGGGTGTGTCCGATGACATCTCGGGGCTGAACGCCTTCTCCGGACAGATGCTTGTTACGCTGGGAGAGAAGGGTGTCCGCACCCTCGACGATCTGGCGGATCTGGCTGGCGATGAGCTGGTGGAGCTTCTCGGCTCCGAAGCCATTGACGAGGAAACGGCCAACGAGATCATCATGGCTGCCCGCGCTCACTGGTTTGACGGTGAAGAGGGCGGCACTGAAGGTGGGGAGACCTCTCCTGAACACCATACACCATGATCCGGCGGTTCTGAAGACCGCCGACCAGGCTGCAGACAACGCTTCTCTTTCCGCGACACAGGAATCGCCGCAGGGTGATTTCTGTGATATGGATGAGGAAGAGAAAGGGCCTTTCCGCCGCTGCATCGTCACACGCGAGCGTGCTCCCGCAGTCGGGATGCTGCGTTTTGCGGTGTCTCCCGATCGCATTCTTACTCCCGATCTGGGCAGCAGGCTGCCCGGACGGGGTTTGTGGTTGAGTGCACGGCGGGATGTGCTAGAAACCGCGCAGATGCGAGGGGTTTTTTCACGGGCCGCACGCGGTGCCGTGACTGTCCCACCCGATCTTTGCGGGATCATCGAGGCCGGATTGCTCCGACGTATGACGGATACGCTGGGTCTTGCTCGCAGAGCCGGTCAGACGGTGTGCGGGTTTACCAAAGTCCGTGAGCGGGTCACGACCGGCCAGGCCGCACTTATCGTGCAGGCCGTTGACGGAAGCCCGGAAGAGCGCGCCAGACTTCTTTCGGGAGCCGGACATTTGCCGGTTGTCGCCTTTCTGGCGGCCGCCGGAATGGGACACGTATTCGGGCGCGAACGCGTGGTTCATGCAGCCTTGCAGGCAGGAGGGCTCGCCCTGCGCCTGCAGCAGGATAACGAACGTTTTGAGGGAGTGGCCGGAAGGTACGCTTCCGGCACGCCGGATCAGTCCGGCGAGAAGGGTAAGACAGGCAGATAGATGAGCGAAGGCAAGGATCAGGATCAGGGTAAAGGACGTCTGTCGCTGCGGCCGGCAGGTCGTTCGGACGTCGGACGTACGGTTGACGCCGGGTCCGTGCGCCAGAGCTTCAGTCATGGCCGATCGAAAGTCGTCCAGGTTGAGGTCCGTAAAAAGCGCGCTGCCGCACCGGTGCCGCAGAAGGCCGGGGCTCCCTCAGGCCGTGGTCAGGGTGGTCGTTCGGGTGGCGGACGGGCACTGACGGCGTCCGAAATCGCTCTCCGTCAGCGCGTTCTTGAAGAACAGCGCAAGGCCGAAGAGGAAGCGGTCCGGCGCGAGGCTGAGCGTGTGGAGCAGGAGAAGATTCAGATTCTCTCTGCTGCCGAGGAAGCACGCCGCCAGGAAGAGGAAGAGCGTCGCTTCGCTGAGGAAGCTGAACTGCGCGCCCGTGAGGAGGCGGAGACCGTGAGGGAGGAGGAGTCTCCCTCTCCCGCCGCTGAATCCCCCGAACCCAGGGGGCCGGTCGTGTCTGCCACTCCCATCCCCGGTGAGGTTACGCTTGCTCCGCCGATGGAGCGTCTGCGCCCCCTCGCGGAACGGGCTATCATGCCGGAGAAGCCGCTCCAGGTGCGTCCGCGTCCGGAGCAGACTCCTGCAGCGTCCGAGAGCGCAACTCTCAGGCTTCGCTCGGGCCGCGCCCCGGGTGAGGATTCCACTGATGACCGGCGTGGAGGAGGTGGCGGCCGTAAGGGTATGCCCGTTCCTGCACGCAAGTCCCCGAGCGGTGCGCGCAAGGACAGCGGCTCCAGCCGCCGGTCCGGGCGGATCGACGTTCAGGCTGCGATTGAAGGTGATGACGACAAGACGCGTTCACTCGCTTCCGTTCGTCGCCAGCGTGAGCGTGAACGCCGTCAGGCCGAGCTTGAGCGTCTGCGTGCCGATCAGGTCCGCGTCGTCCGCGACGTGGTACTACCTGAAACCATTACGGTTCAGGAACTCGCCAACCGTATGGCTGCCCGTCAGGGTGAGGTGATCAAGGCGCTCATGAAAATGGGCGTGATGGCTACCGTCACTCAGACGATTGATGCCGACACGGCAGAGCTGGTTGTCGAGGAATTCGGCCATCGTGTCCGCCGTGTTGCTGACAGCGACGTCGAGATCGGTATCGAGGGTCTGGAAGATACGGCAGAGGACATGCAGCCGCGTGCTCCGGTCGTGACCGTGATGGGACATGTCGATCACGGCAAGACCTCCCTGCTCGACGCGCTCCGCACGACGGATGTGGCGGGTGGCGAGGCCGGTGGCATCACGCAGCATATCGGTGCCTATCAGGTGACCCTGAAATCCGGTGCGAAGATCACCTTCATCGATACACCGGGCCATGAGGCATTCACGGCCATGCGTGCCCGTGGTGCATCAGTGACGGATATCGTGGTTCTGGTCGTTGCGGCGGATGATGGTATCATGCCGCAGACGATTGAGGCCATAAAGCACGCCAAGGCTGCGGATGTGCCGATCATCGTTGCGATCAACAAGATCGATAAGCCGGGTGCGAATCCGGACCGGGTGCGCCAGGATCTGCTGAGCCACGAGCTGGTCGTTGAATCGATGGGTGGTGACATTCAGGATATTGAGGTTTCGGCTCTGAAGAGAACCGGTCTCGACAAGCTTGAGGAAGCCATTCTGCTGCAGGCTGAGATCCTTGATCTGAAGGCTAATCCCGAGCGTGCGGCAGAGGGTGCCGTGATCGAGGGACGTCTGGATCGCGGACGTGGTTCCGTTTCCACGGTGCTGGTCCAGAAAGGTACGCTCCGCAAGGGTGATATCGTGGTTGCCGGTGCCGAGTGGGGGCGTGTCCGTGCCCTGGTGGACGACAAAGGCCGCAATGTGAACGAGGCACTGCCGTCTGCTCCGGTTGAGATTCTCGGTATTGCCGGTGTGCCGGATGCCGGATCGTCCTTCGTCGTCGTGGAGAACGAAAACCGCGCACGTGAGATTTCCGAATTCCGTCAGAGGAAGATCAAGGAAACCCGCGCAGCCGGTCAGACTGCGGCACGTGGCACGCTGGACCAGATGCTGGCCCGTATCCAGGCCGGTGAGCAGAAGCAGGTTGCCGTTCTGATCAAGGCTGACGTACAGGGCTCTGCTGAGGCGATCCGGACCACAGTTGAGAAGCTGGCTCACGAGGAAGTCGCTGTCCGTGTGCTCAATGCCTCGGTCGGGCAGATCACCGAGAGTGATATCCAGCTTGCGAAGGCTTCTGATGGCATCATCATCGCCTTTAACGTCCGTGCGACTTCTCAGGCGCGCGAGATGGCACAGCGCGAGGGCGTGGATATCCGCTACTACTCCATCATCTATCAGGTAGCGGATGACGTGGAGCAGCTGGTCAAGGGCAAGGTCGCGCCCAAGCATCGCGAGAAGTTCCTTGGCTATGCAGAAATCCGTCAGGTCTTCAACATCACCAAGGTGGGCAAGGTCGCGGGCTGTTATGTCACGGAAGGCGTGGTCAAGCGCGGCTGTGGCGTGCGTCTGCTGCGTGAGGGCGTGGTCATCCATGAGGGCGATCTCAGCCAGCTCAAGCGCTTCAAGGATGATGTGAAGGAAGTGGCCCGCGGCTATGAATGCGGCCTCTCCTTTGCAGGCTATAACGACCTGCGTGAAGGCGATCAGGTCGAGTGCTACGAAATGGAGCTTATTCCCGCATGAGTGGAAAACCTTCGCAAAAAAGGTCCGCCATGAGGGGGCCGGCGGGGAAACTCGCCGGCCTTTCCGCATCAGGTCCGTCACAGAGACAGCTGAGGGTCGCTGAGGAAATCAGGCGTGTTCTGGCTGAGATTTTCGCACGTAACAGCTTCCGTGATCCGAATCTGGCACGGGAGAATCTGACGGTTACCGAGGTCCGTATTTCTCCGGATCTGAAGCACGCGACATCCTTTATCGCGCGGCTCGGCCATTCCGATATCGAGCAGGTACTTCCTGCCCTGCGCCGGGTGTCTCCCTGGCTTCGCAGTCAGCTTGCCCATACGCTGCGCCTGCGTGCGGCACCCGAACTGCATTTTGTGCCCGATACGTCTCTGGATTACGCCATGGAAGTTGACGCTCTGCTCCGGCGCCCGGAAGTGCTGCGTGATCTTGATGAAGATCCGGACGAAACCGAATCCTGAAGTCCCTGCCCTCAGTTCGGGCGTGACTGCTCCAGTCTGCACACGAGACGCAATCCCTGCTCCCGAAAAGCGTCTTGGCTGAAACGCTCATAAACGAAATTCCGGTTTCTCCGGCCTGTTTCATAAAGTCGTTCCGGCGCCTTTAAAGCCTCAGCCAGGGCTTCTGCCAGATCGCGGGGGGAAGCAGCAGGAGACAGCCAGCCCCCTTTGCTGTCTTTTAATGATCGTCCCATCTCCCCGACCTCGGTCCCCACAAGAGGGAGACCGGCTTGCATGGCTTCGTGCGCGGCCACGCAGAACCCTTCCCAGCGTGACGACTGCACATAAAGATGCTGCCGGGCCAGAAAGCCCGGAGGGTCAGTATCAAAACCCGGCATGCTTATGTGTTTCACCGCTGCCTTGCTGATCTGCTGTTCCAGAACATGGCGCAAAGGTCCCTCCCCTGCGATCACCATTTCCCAGGGTGGAAGATCCGAACGCTGTTCCAGAAGCGAAAGCGCTGCGATCAGATCCCTGTATCCCTTAGCTTCAGTCAGACGACCGACGGAACCGATCCGTACCGTCTCTCCGATCTGCCATTGCCGTGCGGAGGGGGCATCAGTGCGAGCCTGAAAAATCGGCCAGATCTCAAACCTGTCAGCAGGTATTTTCAAGGCAGCCTGCGTCTTTTCCCGGACGAACTGAGAGTCCGCAATCCAGAAGGCAGACAGATGCCGGGATGCCCTGAGGAGCATGCGGTTCGCCGGTTTCAGCCATGCCGAATGCTGCCAGCTGGCTACGGGCAGCCTCAGACGTCGTCCGGCCTGCTGGCCCAGCAAGGTTGCGCGTGACAGCGAAGTCCAGAGGTGGGTTGCTTCCCAGTCCCGTAACGCGCGTTCAAGCCAGCGCCACGCCCCTATATGATCATGCAGACCGGCCTCGCAGGTGAAAACTTCCAGCCCTGCGGCCTTTATCGGCGCTTCGGCCCGACCATCTTTCCGTGCGAGGGCAAAAACAGCGACTTCATGCCCGGCATCACGAAATATCCCGGTGACGGCCGGAACGGGAAACTGCGCTCCGCCACCCTCCAGAGAATTGATGACATACGCAATCCGCATCGTCGTTTCTTTGTGCTCCTGCCGGTTTCATACGGCGATCCGGTCTCAAGCTTACCCCGTCAGGCCGGGACAGATACAGGCATATCCGACGCGTATGCCTCAGGAAGCACATATCCCGGGGTTGAATGCTGCAAAATAGCCACAAAATCCTTTTTTCAGGACATAATCTATTTTTAGAACCCGAAAAGGAGGGCAGGCTATCAGATGACATGCGATGCGCCTCGTGCTGCAGCGGAACTTATCCGTCTTTTCGGAGAAGAGGCGCGCATGATTGCGTCCCGCCGTGTGGCTCTGTTTCTGCGCCACAATCAGATGGAAGAGATGCTCTGCTGGGTTGAGATCAGTGCATGGGTCGCTGAATATCTCAGAAATGACATCAGAGGCGATGAAAAATCCCACTGAAAGCCGCCATTTGCCACTTTGTTTTTATATCGGAATTATTTTCTTTTTCTGTAATCTGATGTAGACGAAATCCGGTAAATTTAAAAATCCTTCAGAGGGATGGCTGGTTTTGAGCAAAAGCGTTCTTGTCCTCGGCGGAGGTATGATCGGCACGACGGCTGCCTGGTATCTGCGCCGGTACGGGTTTGATGTCACTCTGATCGAACGCGGCGAAATCGGTGGCGAGACATCTTACGGCAATGTCGGACTGATCCAGACCGAGGCGGCAGAGCCCTATGCCTTTCCGCATGATCTGCGGACGCTGGCGCGGGTCATTACAGGCGTGGCGAATGAGGCACGCTGGTCCGTCCGGGATCTTCCCGCGGTCGCATGGCCGCTTGCCCGGTACTGGTACAACAGTTTCCCCGGCCGTTATGCCCGGATCTCCCGCTCTTTTGAGGCCATGATCCGTCATTCGACGGAAGAGCATGAAAAACTTCTGAGTGAAAACGGCGGCTCGAATCTGATTGCCCAGGAGGGCTGGAAACAGATTCTGCGCTCGGAACGGGGAATGGATCAGGCTCTCGCCAGGGCGCGACGTGTATCCTCCCTTTATGGCATTCCGTTCCGTGCCCTTGATCCTGCCGGTCTGGCGCGAGAGGAGCCGGAACTGAAGCAGAAACTTGCGGGCGCCATCTGGTGGACATCCCCCTGGAGCGCATCTTCTCCGGGGCAGCTGGTGCAGCTTTATGCCCGCCTCTTCACCCAGGCCGGAGGGACGATCGTAAAAGGTGATGCCCGCAGTCTGAGCCGGACAGCTTCCGGCTGGTCCGTCAGGACGGAAAACGGTCTTGCGGAAGCACGTCACGCCGTTCTGGCACTCGGCCCGTGGACTGACGATGTGGCGGGATCGCTGGGCTATCGTTTCCCCTTCTTTGTCAAACGTGGCTATCACCGGCATTTTTCCTGGTCGGGCACGATCAGGACGCCGATGATCGATACGGAGAACGGCGTCGCCATGGCATCCATGCAGCAGGGTCTGCGAATCGCAACTGGTGCCGAGTTTGCGCTGCGTGACAGCCCTTCGGACGAGACGCAGATCCGTAACAGCGAAAAGCTGGCCCGCCAGCTTCTGGATTTCGGAACGGCCGTGGAGCAGACTCCCTGGAGGGGTGCACGCCCCTGCCTGCCCGATATGCTGCCGGTGATCGGGCCTGCCCCGAAACATGATGGTCTGTGGTTCAGCTTCGGACACGGCCACCAGGGTTTCACCCTGGGACCGGCCTCGGGGCGGCTGCTGGCGGAACAGATGAGCGGAGAAACACCGTTCATTGATCCCTCACCGTATTTCGCCTCGCGGTTCAGAGGCGCGCTCTGATCGTTCAGGCCGGAGGAATGAGAAGCCGCTCCACGATTTCGGCAGCGACCAGAGCGGCAATCACCTCCGGTCTCTTATCTCTCACGCCACGATCCCCCACCGGGCAGATCAGAGGCGATATCTGTGCCTCCGACAGCCCGAGCATCCTGAACGACTCCTCAAAACGCCGACGTTTGGTGCGCGAGCCGATCAGCCCGATATAGCGATACCGACCGCTTTCCAGCGCATAAGATACGATACGGGCGTCCAGTGCGTGACTGTGTGTCATCACAAGCACACCGGCCGGAGCTGCATCCGATGTGCCTGACAGGATATTTTCCCAGTCCTGCGTCATCCTCAGATCGGCCCCGCCCCAGGCCTCGTCTCCGAATTCACCCGGGCGGCTGTCGCACCAGATCAGCGAAAGTGGAAGTGGAAGAAGTGCCCTTGCCACCGCCCGCCCGACATGCCCTGCCCCGAAGAGAAAAAGCTGTGGTCTTGCCGTCAGTCTTCCGGCCTCCATACGCTCGGCCTCAATCAGCATCTGCGGTGTCAGACGTTCCAGGCAGACCGTCATGACCCCGCCGCAGCACTGACCGGTCTGCGGGCTGAGTACGAACTCCCGGTTCAGGGTCTTCCCATCGTCATGATCCAGCATAATGCGCGCCAGCCGGATACAGTCATGTTCGGGATATCCGCCGCCTATGGTCCCTGCCGTAAGGGCCGGAGTAACCAGCATATAGGCGCCAGCTTCTCTTGGCGTTGAGCCGCGCACATGTGTGATTTTTATCCGGATGACCGGCTCTGCGGTCTCACGCCAGGTCCTGAGGACCAGAGACAGCGCGCCCCCGGGCATGTCTCAGGAGATGTCCGCAATCAGGGAGACGTGGGCTGACAGAATCTTCCAGCCCTCTCCCGTGCGTATCCAGACCTGGCTCTGCCGCCCGATCCGGGTGCCTCCCTCCCGCAGGAACTCAAGGCTGACGGATGCCGCATCCTGCCCGATTGTCGTAATGACCCTCCGCAGCACCTTGCGTGGCGGAGATCCGCCGGTCCGACTTCTGCGGAACGCAGCGATCTCTTCCGCGCCGTAGAGGTTTTCTCCGACGCCATACCGGACCGTTTCCGGAGCACCGCAGAACATAGCATCCAGAGCCGCGATATCATTATCGCCCAGAACCTGCTCATAACGGTCGGACATGGCCGTGACTTCCGCAAGAATGACAGGATCGTTCAGAGTCATCATGCGTTCTCTCCCCGGGCATCTCTCATCTCTTTTCCCGATACATCCCGCACGACGCAACCGCAACGTTCCGGATGCGATCAGATCAGACGAGCCTCAGGCTTTCGGACACAGAGCCCGTTCCGCAAGGGCACAGACAATATGCGCCGCAATAATATGTACCTGCTGGATAATCGCGGTTTTGTCTGAAGGTGCCGCAACCGTGATATCGCAGTCGTACTGCATTCCCCTGGTTCCGGTAAAGGCAGCACAGACCAGTCCGGCTTCCCGCGCGGCCTCAAGAGCACGGATCACGTTCGGGGAGCGGCCGGAGGTGCTGATTCCGAGAAAAACATCGCCAGGCCTTCCAAGCGCCTGAACCTGACGCGAGAAAACATGGTCGAAGCCATAGTCATTCCCGATCGCCGTCAGGGCAGAACTGTCTGTCGTCAGCGCAATCGCGGCCAGCGGTCTGCGGTCATACATCAGCCTGGCCGTGAACTCACCCGCAATATGCTGAGCGTCCGCCGCACTGCCACCGTTCCCGGCAACCAGCAGCCGGCCGCCAGACTGCAGAGACCGGATAATGGCCGCAGCCAGATCGAACATCGCCTGGCGGGCCGTTTCATCCTCCCTGAATGCTACAACCGCCTCTGCTGAATGATTCAGAAAATCCGTCACGAAATGACGGTCTTCCTGCAGAAAGGACGAGGATCTGAAAATCGTCTGACTGTTCATACTACCCTCCGGAAAACCAGAAGCCGCATCCTGCTACAGGTCATGCAATTATTCGTTAAGGCCACACCGGTCAGGCTCCGGGAGCGGAGTAACTCAGATATGCCAGACGTTTTATCTCCATACGTCCGCGGGCCACACTGTCCAGCAGAAGACCGCAGGCTTGGGAGAGAGCCGCCAGCGTGATGAGAGAGGCGGAGAGCACGGCCGTCGGCAGACGGGGAACAAGACCGGTCTCCATGAATTCAATGACCACCGGAAGGCCGAGCACAAGCGCGATCATCGCGAGAAGAGCCGCTGCACAGGAGAAAAACAGCAGGGGCCGTTCCTGCTTCACCAGGCTGATGATCGTGCGGAGAATCCGAAAGCCGTCGTGCCAGGTCCGCAGCTTGGAGACAGAGCCTTCCGGCCGCTCGACATAGACTGTCGCAATCTCCGCAACCGGCATGCACAGGCCCAGCGCATGAACGGTCAGCTCGGTCTCAATCTCAAAGCCCGAAGACAGGGCCGGAAAGGACTTTACGAAACGACGGGAAAAAACCCGGTAACCGGACAGCATATCCGCGAGACGATTGCCGAAAATCGTCATCACCAGCCCCGTCAGAACACGATTGCCAAGGCGATGCCCGGGCCGGTAGGCCGCCTGCCTGTCCGTCACGCGTGCACCGTTGACCATATCGAGCTGACCGTCTCTCGCCGCCGCGATCAGTGCGGGTGCCGCAGCCGCCTCATAGGTCGCGTCTCCGTCCACCAGAACATAGTAATCCGCCTCGATATCGGCGAACATCCTGCGGACAACGTGTCCCTTCCCCTGAAGCGGTTCGGTGCGGACAACAGCCCCCCCGGCCCGTGCAACCTCACAGGTCCGGTCCGTCGAGTTGTTGTCATAGACATAGATAACCGCCGAGGGCAGCGCGGCCCTGAAATCCCTTATGACCTGTGGGACAGCGGCCTCCTCATTATGGCAGGGAACTAGGACGGCAATTCTGTCAGCTCCGGCAGGCATGTCACCTCACATCGTTAGCGGAGCCATACTGCCGCTGATCAGGGACAGCCACAGAGCACGCAGACCAGGAATCACGAGATACTGGATGGCCAGCATCACAACGAGCGGCGACAGGTCAAGATTGCCGAACGCCGGCAGCACCGAACGCACCGGCTGCAGGACCGGTTCCGTGATCCGTGCGAGAAATTCCCCGATCTGCCAGACGATACGGTTACGCCCGTCCAGAACGCCGAACCCGTACAGCATACTGAAGATGCAGTACAGCAGGAGGATGAACTGATAGATCCCGGCAAGGCGGATCAGCAGACCGAATACCAGAGTAATCAAGGCGAATTCATTCCTCCGGCTCGGGAAAGATCTTTACGCAGACACACTCTGCTCCCGTAATCCCCGCACCCTATCCACCGGCCGGGTTTTACACAATACGCCTTGACACTCAGGGGCAAGCGGCTATGTATCGCTGACATAAGGCGGGGCTGTAGCTCAGATGGGAGAGCGCCTCGTTCGCAATGAGGAGGTCAGGGGTTCGATTCCCCTCAGCTCCACCACGCCTTGTTCTCGAAAAAATCCGCGCGGCTCATCCTCGGTCCTTATCCGGCCGGACCAAGGGCCCGTATCCGCGCCCGCACCACGCGGAAGAGATTTTCGTATCTCCTGACCCGAATGCCGGACATCCCCCGCCCCGGCCTGAACGCCGGAGCGGGACCGCCATCACATTCCGATCGCCCGGCGGTAGATATCCAGAAGCGTTTCCTGCTCCTCGATCTCCGAAGGATCTTTCTTTCTCAGCCTGAGAAGCTGCTTGATGGTGGGGACATCAAAACCTGCTGATTTGCTCTCGCTGAAAATATCCTTGATATCGTCTCCGAGCGCCTTTCTCTCCTCTTCAAGACGCTCAATGCGCTCAATGATGCTCATCAGCCGGTCAGCAGCGATTCCGCCGACATTCGACTCAGGGTCGGCAGCCTGACGGGCACGGCTTGATGCGGCCTCATCAATATCGAACGGGGTGTCAGACATGGCGTTCCTCAGCAGTTGGAGCAGGCAGGGGCGATCTGGTTGCCTTACGGCGCGAGCCGCACTTACACTCCGGCAACGGAAACGGCGATTCCCTTCCGGCGCCGGATCCCCCTCCCCTGAAAGGGGCTGGTTATCCCTCGCCGGGCTGACCTGGTCAATCCATCTGCACCGCTTCCTGGCCGGCCAGGGGGCAGTATGTTTTCAGACTGCCCGCGTCAGGTCCGCCCCGCGCAGGCTTTTTCATTCGGAGACGAGTCCATGCCTGCAATTCCCATGAAAGATCCGTTTGACTACATCATCGTCGGCGCGACGGGCGATCTGACGATGCGCAAGCTTCTTCCGGCTTTCTATCAGCGCTTCAGAGCCGGACAGATCCCTCAAGGCACATGCATCATCGGTGTGGCCCGTACGACATCGACCACGGAAGAGTACAGAAACCGCGCAAAGGAAGCACTGGTCGAGTTCCTGCCTGCGGAATCGCAGGACGATAAGGCGATCTCCGATTTTCTGAAATTTCTGGAATACATCCCTCTCGACGCCGCCGACCAGGAGGACGCCCACTGGCCGGAACTGTGCGGTCTGCTGAAGAATGAGGATCGCGTCCGGGTATTCTACCTCGCCACGGCCCCGTCAGTTTACACCGGCGCGGCGGCAGGATTTGCCGAACATGACCTGATCACGCCAAAGAGCCGGATCGTGCTGGAAAAGCCGATCGGAACCGATCTGAAATCCGCAGAGGCGATCAACGAGGGCGTCGGGCAGTATTTCCCGGAAACCGCGATTTTCCGTATCGATCACTACCTGGGCAAGGAAACGGTCCAGAATATTCTGGCCCTCCGCTTCGCCAATCCGATGATCGAACGATCCTGGAACAGCTCCACTATCTCACACGTCCAGATCACGGCAGCCGAGACGGTCGGCGTCGGTTCACGCGGCTCCTACTACGACACCTCCGGTGCCCTGCGTGACATGGTGCAGAATCACCTGCTTCAGGTTCTGGCCGTCGTTGCCATGGAGCCCCCCGTCACCTTCTCCGCATCGGATCTGCGTAACGAGAAGCTCAAGATGCTGCGGGCCCTGCGGCCGATGACGGAAGAGGATGTGGTCCGCGATACTGTCAGGGCGCAGTACGTGGCCGGAAAAATCGGGGATAAATCCGTTCCGGGCTATCTTGAGGATCTCGGCTCTGACACCAGTTCGACCGAGACATTCCTGACGCTCCGCACGGAAATCCGCACGCCACGCTGGGCAGGCGTCCCGTTCTATCTCCGCACCGGCAAGCGCCTGCCGCGGAAGACGAGCGAGATCGTCATCCAGTTCCGCCCTCAACCCTGGCCGATCTTCAGCGAGGCACCGCCTGCGGGTCGTCTGGTCATCCGCGTGCAGCCTGATGAGGGTATGTCCTTCGTCTTCTCCGCAAAAAATCCCGACAAGGCAGATTTCTCCCTGCGCGAGGCCTCCCTCGACGTCTCCTTCTCAAGTGAGTTCCACACGCGGTATCCCGATTCCTACGAGCACCTCCTGCTCGATACGGTGCGCGGGGATCAGGTGATGTTCATCCGCCGCGATGAGGTCGTGGCCTCATGGAACTGGATCGAACCCATCCTGTCAGCATGGGAGGGTGACAAAAGACCCATGGAGACCTATGCAGCCGGAACATGGGGGCCGGAATCATCAGCGCAGCTTCTGGCCCGTGACGGTTTCGTATGGAATGAGGAACAGCCCGAGATATGAACACCAGCCCGCCAGACAGTTCCGGTAAACCGGCCAGTACTCCGATCCGGAAAGGACTGTTTGGCAGGGGACAGCCACGCAGCCTGAAGCAGCATCTGGCCCGGAGGCTGATGATCGTCCTGCCTCTGGTGGTGCTGTCCCTCATCCTGGCAAAAACAGGGGTTCTCGACAGGATGGCAGATCGTTACACTTTCAAACCGGTATCGTGGTTCGACGATTCTGCCCTGGTCCGCCACCTGCGCGTGGTCGTGACCGGGAACGGGATGACCTCAGCCCGGCCGGATTGTCTGCTGTTTGTCGTGGATGGGAACTCCCCCGTGAATGCAACGAAGATCGAGGTGATGGAAAAACACTCGGGCACCTGTCCGAACCCGGATAACTCCCTGCCGAGACTCTTTACGCTCCAGGTCAACCGTCCGGCTCAGAGTGTGCTGACGGATCAGGGAACGCCGGGCTCATTCCATCCCCTGCCCCGCTGAGGATCATGAGTTTCTGAATGAACGAGGCTTCATCCCCAGGCAGCCCCGAGGTCGGGCGTCGCGATCTTCTGACACTCGTCACCGCCGGTTCCGCGATCGCCGGCGGGGCAGCACTGTCCTGGCCGTTCCTGCAGACGCTCACGCCTCCTTCTGACGAGGCAGCCCACGCTCCCGTGGATGTCGATCTCAGCACGCTGACACCCGGACAGCAGGTTTCCATCCTCTGGCGCGGCAGTCCGGTCTTTATTACGCGCCGCCCCCCCGAGGCGCTCAGCCAGCTGAAAAGCCCGGCCCTGCTGCAACGCCTGCGGGATCCCGACTCCAGGGTGCTTCAGCAGCCACCCTATGCAACCAACTGGCACCGCTCCCTTATTCCGGAATACGGAGTTCTCGTGGGGGTCTGCACACATCTCGGATGCGTTCCCGCGGCGGCCAGCGGCGTGATCAGCCCGGGGCAGCAGGCCTTTGCCTGCCCGTGCCACGGATCGAAATTCGATCTTGCAGGCCGCGTGCTGAGCGGCGTTCCGGCACCGTACAATCTGCCGGTGCCGCCACACAGAATGCTGTCCGGGACAAAGATGCGTGTGGGAGAAAATCCCGACGGACAAAGCTTCGACTTCAGCTCGGTCGTCCAGATCTGATTTTCATCAGTTCATATGGCGCAGCCCGGGAACGGCTGACTGATCCCGGGCTGGTCAGCGGTTTATCTGCGGTTACGCGTCGTCGGCGTCGCGCCGTTCGTGGGAGATTTTCCAAGGGCGGCGTTGGTCTTCAGGCGGTGATTTTCCGCCGCTCCGTCCACGACTGATCCCGCGCCTCCGCCTTTCCAGAACAGCAGCGCATCGACATAGCCCTGATCCGCCTTGCCCAGTTCACCCTTATCCGTCTGGGAAGCCGCCTCATCAGCCTCACTCAGCAGCGCACTCTGCCCGGCGCTGCCTGAGCCGCCGCTGCCCTTGAGCGCCACATCCGGAGACAGCGTCTCAAGCGCCTGCATCCGCATGCTCTCGTCCTGCGGGTGCAGATCGGGAGAACCCGACGGAGCGGACAGCTCCGAAGACGGCGGCATGGAAAGAGGGGCACGCGTCGTCACCGTGTATTCATCCGGCAGACTGCGCTCGAGGCCAAACGCGCGCGCTGCCTCACTTCCGGAACATCCGGAGGTCAGAAGACACACAGACAACGCCGCGAACGGCACGCATAACCGGGAACTGAACCGCATCTTCACCCGCCTCTTACCCTTTCGCCTGACTTTCAGGCCTCACGCCGCCTGCTGCTGCGCAGTTCCAGAAGCAGGAGCAGAATCACACTGCATACAATAGCGGAATCCGCAACGTTGAACACATACCACGACCATCCGAAAGCATGGGCATGGATAAAATCAACCACCGCGCCATAACGCACGCGATCCAGAACATTACCGACAGCACCGCCCGCGATTGCCCCTGCGGCAAGCCCGGTGAGAGGACTTGTCGTCCGCGTCATCCACAGAATCAGACCGCCGACGATCGCAAGTGCGATAACCGAAAATACGATCACACCGGACGCGCCGACACCGCCCAGCATTCCGAATGTCACGGCATGGTTCCAGACCATGGTGAAATTCAGACCCGGCATGATGGCGACAGACCCGCGCTCCGGCAGCCGGAAAACGTAGAGAATCCAGTATTTACTGAGCTGGTCGAGCGCAAACACCACAAGCGCGGCCAGCAGCCCCAGCCGGAGCGGTCGCTTCACGTGCCCTGCTCCGCCACGGCCGACACACAGCGCAGGCACAGACCGGCATGCGCCGCAACACTGCCGACCTCCGGCAGAACCTTCCAGCAGCGGAGACATTTCTCTCCCTCCGCCACACTGACCGACGGCGGCGCATGCAGCACACCCGTTTCCGATTCATCCGCCGGAAGGAAAAGCGACGTCGTGCCTGGCTCGATCACCACCTCGGTATGGGAGACGATGGCCAGCTCATTCCAGTCCACACCGGCAAACACACCGGCCTCACGCTCTGAAAGAGGCAGTGTGACCTGCGCCTGCAGGGAAGACCCGACCCGACCGTCACGCCGTGCGCCCTCGATTTCCGTCGTGATCACCCGGCGCAGGGCACGCAGGGCCATCCAGCGCTCCCCCAGAGCCGGATCATGCCACGCCTCCGGAATCTCCGGGAAGCTTTCCAGATGCACGCTGCTCTCCTCGCCGAACCGTGCGGTCCAGGCATCTTCCGCGGTGAACACCAGCACCGGCGCAAGCCAGGACGTGAGCGTACGATGCAGGATATCGAGCACGGTGCGGACCGACCGGCGGCGCAGATCTCCCGGCGCATCGCAATAAAGGGAATCCTTGCGCACATCGAAGTAAAATGCCGACAGATCGGTGGCGCAGAACGCATGAAGCGTCGGGAATACACCAACCCACTCATGCGTTTCCACAGCGCGCGCGATCTCGGCACCGACCTCGGTCAGGCGGTGCAGCACCCACCGCTCCAGCTCGGGCAGCTCCGCAAATGGCACACGCTCCGCCTCGCTGAATCCGGCCAGGCCGCCAAGCAGCCAGCGCAGCGTATTCCGCAGACGGCGATAAAGCTCGCTCTGCTGCTTGAGGATTTCCTTGCCGATCCGCAGATCGTCATTGGTGTCCGAATTCATCACCCACAGACGCAGAATATCCGCACCGAGGCTTTCATTGACTTCCTGAGGAGCAACCACGTTCCCAAGCGACTTGGACATCTTGCGTCCCTGCTCGTCCATGACGAAGCCGTTGGTCACGAGCGCACGGAAAGGAGCCTGCCCGCGTGAGCCGACGGACTCCAGCAGGGAAGACTGGAACCAGCCACGATGCTGATCCGATCCCTCAAGATACAGGTCCGCCGGGAACGGAAGCTCATCCTTTCCGAGCACGAAAGCATGGGTGGAGCCGCTCTCGAACCAGACATCCACAATGTCGAACACCTGCTCATACGCCGCGGCTTCATAGGTATTGCCCAGGAAACGCTCCGGCGGAGAACTGTACCACGCATCCGCGCCCTCTTTCCGGAAGGCCGCAACGATGCGCTCCGTCACGGCCTGATCCCGCAGCGGCTCACCTGTTTTTTTCTCAACGAAAACGGCAATCGGCACACCCCAGGCGCGCTGGCGTGAAATGCACCAGTCCGGACGCCCGGAGACCATCGATGTCAGACGATTACGCGCCTGCTCAGGCACGAATTTCACATCCTTCAGAGCCGAAAGCGCCCTGTCCCGCAGAGCCGTCTCTCCGTCCATACGGATGAACCATTGCGGCGTGGCGCGCCAGATCACCGGCTTCCGGGAGCGCCAAGAGTGCGGATAGGAATGCAGAAGCGAACCACGAGCCACAAGTCCGGCCGGCGCGGTTCCGTTCTCCTGCGTCCGGGCCATGGCCGCACCAAGTGCCGCACAGACAGGAGCGGCCGCCTTGAACACATGCACCCCGGCAAACAGCGGCACATGAGGGGCATAGCGTCCGTCATCCTCCACCATTTCCGGAACCGGAATTCCGTGAGCCCGGCAGAGCTGGAAATCATCCTCACCATGTGACGGGGCCATGTGCACCAGCCCGGTACCTACCTCGGTCGTAACGAACTCACCGCCGAAAAGCGGGACGTCGTAATCATACCCCTCACCCCGCAGCGGATGAGCCGCAACGGCTCCTTCGAGAGCCGAACCGGGAAGCGTGTGCAGGATCGTATACGCCGTAATACCGGACGCCTTGCTGAAGGATTCCAGCAGAGCCTCTGCGATCAGCAGTCTCGCGCCTGGCCAGAGCGCGGCCTCATTCTCTGCCTCGTCCACGCGGATGACGGCATAGGTGATCTCCGGACCGAAGGCGAGCGCCCGGTTGGCCGGGATCGTCCAGGGGGTCGTGGTCCAGATCACGGCGGATGCGCCGTCAAGAATATGATCCGGTGTCGGATCCTTCACGAGCGGGAAGGCCACAAAAACGGTTGTCGAGGTGATGTCGTGATATTCGATCTCGGCCTCGGCCAGGGCGGTCTTCTCCACCGGGCTCCACATGACCGGACGCAGGCCGCGATAGAGCATTCCGTTGAGAAGGAATTTACCGATTTCTCCGGCAATCGCCGCCTCGGACGAGAAATCCATCGTGGCATAGCGATGATCCCATTCACCCTGCACACCAAGACGACGGAACTCGTCGCGCTGGGTATCGAGCCATTTTCCAGCCCAGGCGCGGCACTCCGCACGGAACTGCAGGACCGGAACCGAATCCTTGTCCTTCTTTGCCTTGCGGTATTCTTCCTCGATCTTCCATTCGATCGGCAGGCCATGACAGTCCCAGCCGGGAACGTAATGCACCGCATAGCCGGACATACGCCGGGCGCGGTTGATGACGTCCTTGAGGATCTTGTTCAGCGCATGTCCGATATGGAGATGCCCGTTCGCATAGGGAGGGCCGTCATGCAGCGTGAATTTCGGCCGTCCCTCTGCCTGAAGACGCAGCTTCTCATCCAGTCCGCTTTCCTGCCAGCGCCTGAGGATTTCAGGCTCGCGCGTCGGCAGATTGCCGCGCATCGGAAAGGCGGTTGCGGGCAGAAAGACGGTCTCGCGGTAAATATCCTTCAGACCCGCCGCGTCATTGCCGTTTCTGTCATTTCCGGAAAGATCACTCTGGGCCATGGGGTCGTAAACCGCTCTCGTCTGTCGGCGCGAACATCCGCGCCCGAGCGTTATGCGAAGGCCCGACGGTGCGGGTCAAGTACCTGGTCTCAGGAAGAGCGGCCGTCACCATGCTGAAGCAGCCAGGTGCGGAGCGCTGAGAATTCTCCCGCAGGTGGTGCAGGCGGTTCCGCAGGACGCGTCAGATTCCAGACCCGCTCATAGACCGTCACCAGATTTTCATAGACCCTGCGACGCCCCAGCTCCCAGGTTGCACCGCGCCGGGCCATGGCCCGCTCCGCGATTTTCAGCAGATCGCGCGCAATCTCCGGCCCTCCGATATCACAGGCCTGATGCGCCAGGGCAAGAAGCTTTTCCGGCAGACGCCGCGCCGGATGAGGCCGGGATGACCGGCCGCCCTGATGCGGGGAAGCCCCGTCATCGCAGCGGCGGTTCCGGCTCATCTCACTGGAACGCGCTGTCCTCGAACGCGTCATCCCACGTGCCGCGCGTGCTGGCCCGGGAATATTCCGTCGCACGGTTCTCGAAGAAATTCGTGTGCTCGACGGCATTCATCATATCGTCAATCCACGGCAGCGGATTTTTAGGTATATCATAGAGCGGATCAAGTTCCATCCCGGCAAGACGCCGGTTGGCGATAAAGCGGATATACTGCTTGACCTCCTCAGCCGTAAGCCCCTTGACCGGACCCATCCGGAAAGCGAGATCGATGAAACGATCCTCGTTTTTTACGATTTCATCGCAGGCTGTATGGATCGCCGCAGCCACACCCTTCTTGTCGATATGCGCGCCGAATTCGGACATATAGGTCTTGAAAAGCTGCGTGACGGACAGAACGTGCAGCGTCTCATCACGCACGGACCACGTGACGACCTGCCCCATGCCCTTCATCAGATTATGCCGCGGGAAATTCAGCAGCATCGCAAAAGAGGCAAAAAGCTGAAGCCCTTCCGTAAATCCTGCAAACACCGCCATCGACAGCGCGGTGTTAAAGTGGTCCTTCATGTCGAACTGTTTGAGGAACTCATGCTTGGCCGCCATTTCCTCATATTCGAGGAACGCGGAATACTCCGTCTCCGGCATGCCGATCGTATCGAGCAGATGGGAATAGGCCGCCTGATGGATACTCTCCATATTGGTAAAGGCGGACAGCATCATCCGCACTTCAGTCGGCTTGAAGCGCGGCATATAGAGGTCGATATAGGCGTTCTCGACCTCGGTATCCTGCTGCGTGAACAGACGGAAAATCTGCGTGACGAGATATTTCTCGGTCTCCGTCAGATTGTTGTTCCAGTCCTTCACGTCATCACCAAGCGGGATTTCCTCCGGCAGCCAGTGCAGGCTCTGCTGGATTTTCCACGCCTCGAACGCCCAGGGATAACGGAACGGCTTGTATGACGCGCTGGGCGTCAGGAGATTCTGTTCTGTCACTGACATGACAGGCATTCCTCGTAATCAGGGCTGGTCCGGGGCGGCGTATTGTCAGCCGCCACTCCGGCAGGTTTGCTGACATCGCTGACCGTATCGGCCCGCTGAATTGAAAGAGACCGGCAGTAGTAAAGGGATTTCACACCCTTCTTCCATGCCTGGTAATGAATCTGGTGCAGATCCCGCTTATGCACGTCAGCAGGCAGGAACAGATTGACCGACTGCGCCTGGCAGATAAACGGAGCGCGGTCCGCCGCGTGTTCAACCACCCAGCGCTGATCCAGCTCGAACGCCGTTCTGAACACGTCCTTCTCGTCCTGAGTCAGGAAGTCCAGATGCTGCACGCTGCCCTTGCTGAGCGTGATGGACGACCAGACATCCTCATTATCCTGCCCGCGCGCCATCAGAAGCTTCTTCAGATGCCGGTTCCGCACGGAGAACGAGCCGGACAGGGTTTTCTGCAGGAACACATTGGCGGAAATCGGCTCGATCCCCGGGCTGGCATTTCCCGCGATGATGGAGATTGAGGCCGTCGGGGCAATGGCGATCTTGTTCGAGAACCGCGCCTTGATGCCATACTCCTCCGCATCCGGGCAGGAACCGCGCAGATCTGCCAGAGTTTCAGAGGCCTTATCCGCCTCCTCACGGATATGACGGAAGATCTTCTTATTCCAGACCTTCGCCATCACGCTCTCGAACGGAATATTCCGCTCCTGCAGGAAGGAATGGAACCCCATCACACCAAGACCGACAGACCGCTCGCGCATCGCGGCATAGGCCGCGCGATGCATCTCGGCCGGAGCGCGATCGATAAAGTCCTGCAGGACATTATCCAGGAACAGCATCACATCCTGAATGAACTGCGGATTATCGTGCCACTGATCCCAGGTCTCGAGATTGAGAGAGGACAGGCAGCAGACGGCGGTCCGCTCTTTCCCGTGGTGATCCGGTCCCGTCGGCAGCGTGATCTCGGAGCACAGGTTGGAGGTCTTCACCTCCAGACCCGCCAGCTTGTGATGCTCGGGCATCGACCGGTTCACGTGATCGGAATAGACGATATAGGGCTCGCCCTGCTCCATGCGGGCCGTCAGAATCCTGATCCACAAGGACCGTGCGGAAATCTTGCGGATGACGGAATGATCCCTGGGAGAGACCAGCGCCCACTCGGAATCGGTCTCCACCGCGCGCATGAATTCATCGGGAACCAGCACGCCATGATGCAGATTCAGCGCCTTGCGGTTCGGATCGCCGCCGGTCGGACGACGCATCTCGATAAATTCCTCAATCTCGGGATGCCATACCGGAAGATAGACCGCCGCCGAACCGCGCCGCAGAGACCCCTGAGAAATCGCCAGCGTCAGACTGTCCATCACGCGGATGAACGGAATCACACCGGAGGTCTTGCCGTTACGGCCGACATTCTCACCGATGGAACGCAGATTGCCCCAGTAAGATCCGATTCCGCCCCCGCGCGAGGCGAGCCAGACGTTCTCGTTCCACAGCCCGACAATTCCGTCCAGGCTGTCAGATGCCTCATTGAGGAAGCAGGAAATCGGCAGCCCGCGATTCGTACCGCCATTGGAGAGAACCGGTGTGGCAGGCATGAACCAGTGACGGCTTATATAGTCATACACGCGCTGCGCGTGCTCCGGATCCGCACCGTAATAGGAAGCCACACGGGCAAACAGATCCTGATATCCCTCACCCGGCAGCAGATAGCGGTTGTCGAGGGTCGCCTTGCCGAAAGGAGTCAGGAGCGAATCACGGGAGCGGTTCACGCGGACCGGATGATGCCCCTCAAGCTGCACCACCTCATCAGGCCCGAACAGATCGGGAGAGGCCTCATCCCCGCCATGGCCGACAGTCATAAGATCAGGTTCGGCCGCGGCAATCCGGGTCTCGGTGAGGCTCATATCCATCTCTCCAGGTCCATACATCCCGATGACCTCTGACCCCTACATGATGGGTTTACGGCATCTCCGTGGCACAAGATGTGGTTATGGAGTGAATAATTTCTTAATGGAAGAATTGACACGACGTTTTTTACAGCCGCGCGTCATCTTCTGATCAGACCCGACTTCTCCATCAGCTGAAGAGACGTTGCAATCCCGTCGGTTACGGCCAGAGCCGTCTCCAGAGCCCGCCGTCCTGCCAGCCCGTCCACCACCACAGGGGCACCGTCCAGGCAGGCTGCCGCGAAGGCTTCGTGTTCCATCTCCAGAGAATCGTGGTCACGCCAGGAAACGGATTCGCGTCTGAATCCGCCCGTGCCCGGCAGAGGCAGCCCGCGATCACGGCCGATCATCGTCAGTTCGCGCTTGCCGAAATCCGCGGAGAGATATCCCTCCTCGGAAAACAGCCGCATCCGGCGCTCCGTCTTGAGCGAAATCCGGCTGGCGGTGATGGTCGCGACACAGCCATTCTCGAATCTGACCCGGGCGTTGGCGATATCCTCGTATTCGGAACTGACAGCCGCACCGATGGCATCCACACGCTCGATCGGACTGTCCACCAGCGACAGCACCAGATCGAGATCATGAATCATCAAATCGAGAATCACGGATACATCCGTCCCGCGCGGCTTGAACGGCGCGATACGGGTTGCCTCTATATAGAGTGGCCGGGAGATACGCGCGGCAATGGCGTCATGCTCGGCAGAATAGCGCAGCAGATGCCCCACCTGGAGCACCAGCCTGGCCCCTCCGGCCAGGGAGATCAGTGCGTCGGCCTGCTCCAGCGTCGCGGCGATCGGTTTCTCCACAAGAACATGTTTTCCGGCCGCCAGCGCCCTGAGCGCCACGGCGTAATGATGCTCTGCCGGGGCAGCAACCACCACGGCATCGCAGACCGCAAGCAGACCATCCGCATCAGAAAAGACTACGCTGCCGGTTTCCTTTGCCAGTGCAGCAGCCCGCACCTGATCAGGATCATACAGCCCGGCAAGTGTCTCCCGGGAGGAGGAAGCAATCTTCAGCGCATGAAACCGGCCGAAATGTCCGCACCCGATCACGCCGGTCCTGAGACGCCGCCCGCCTGACACACTCATCTGCTTTTCCCTTCCGGAACAAAATCTCCTGCGGTAGTAGCAGCCTGAAGAGCCTGCGGAAATGCGCCTTTCCTGTTGCATCCCGCCGCCGCGACCGGCATCTTCCGGCCCGCATATCTTCAAAGCCCGGATTTCAGGCTCCGGACGGTTCAGAGGACATAGAGTCGGACGATGATGTATTACAGCCGGGCAAAGCTGCTTTCCGTTCTGGGCGTATGCCTGCTCGGACTGCTCTTCTGTCTCCCGAATTTCATCCGCCAGCCCTCCCCCTCCCTGCCGTGGCGACAGATTCATCTGGGTCTCGACCTCCGGGGCGGGTCCTATCTGCTGATGCAGGTGGATCTGAAAACCCTGGCGCATGACCGGCTCCAGACCCTGTCCGACTCCCTGCGCCAGGCCCTCCTGAAGGAAAACCTCGGCTACAGGAACGTGCGGATCGATGACACACATGACGTCATCACCTTCGCGCCCCGTGATCCGTCAGAGCATGACAGGGATATGAAGACCCTGAACGACATGCCGCGCGTCACGCCGAACGAATTCTCGATCGAAAGCCGTCCGGACGGCACCATCGCCCTGACCCTCTCTGCCGACGCCATGAAAGTCCGCGCACGGGAGGCGGTCTCCCAGTCCATCGAGGTCGTCCGCAGACGTATCGATGCAACCGGGGCAGTCGATCCGCAGATCACCCGCCAGGGCGATGACCGCATCGTTGTCGAGCTTCCCGGGATCAGCGATCCGGAACACATCAAGAAACTGCTCGGCACCACCGCCCGCCTGACCTTCCGGCTGATCGACGATGGCGGCGCCTCAGGCGTCGCGCCTCCGGGCAGCACGATGCTCGAAGACGTGGAAAGCCCCGGGCAGAAGCTCGCCGTGCGCGATCATATCGACGTCGACGGCGTGAATCTGACCAATGCCGGTGTGACGGAAGACCCCGAAACCGGCGGCTGGGCCGTCTCCTTCTCGCTCGATTCCGTGGGAAGCCGCGCCTTCGGAGACGTGACCCGCACCAATGTCGGACGTCGCTTCGCCATCGTGCTCGACAACAAGGTCGTGGAGGCTCCGGTGATCCGCGGCCCGATCACGGGCGGCAACGGCCAGATCACCGGCCGCTTTGACGAACAGAGCGCCACCGATCTCGCTCTCCTGCTGCGGGCCGGTGCCCTGCCCGCTCCGCTGAGCGTGGTGGAAGAACGCACGATAGGCCCGTCTCTCGGCGCGGACTCGATCCGGGCCGGGATGCTCAGCCTCGCCGCCGGTTTTGTGTTCGTCATTATCTTTATGGCGCTGTTCTATGGCCGGTTCGGCTGGTACGCGAACGTCGCCCTGCTGGCCAACCTCGTGCTGATGACGGCCCTCCTCTCCCTGTTCGGCGCCACGCTCACCCTGCCCGGGATGGCAGGAATGCTGCTCACGCTCGGTATGGCCGTGGATGCGAACATCCTGATCAATGAGCGCATCCGCGAGGAAGTCGTCCGAGGCCGCACGGCGCTCGCGGCGATGCAGGCCGGTTTCGAGCGGGCAACCTCGACCATCATAGACAGTAATGCCACGGCCTTCCTCGCCCATGTCATGCTGTTCGTCTTCGGAACCGGGCCGGTTCGCGGTTTCGCCCTCACCATTACGATCGGCATCGTGACAACCCTGTTCACCACGCTTCTTCTCTCGAAGATGCTGATGGTGCGCTGGTACGCCCTCATACGCCCTGCCACACTTCCTGTCTGAGAGGACGCGCATTCATGTTCGGTCGCCCCCTTCTGCGCTTTGTCCGCAAAGACACGAAAATCGACTTCATGCGAGGCCGCTTTATCGGCCTGGCCGTCTCCGCCGTCCTGTCACTTGCCTCCGTAATCCTGTTCCTGCATCCGGGCCTGACACTCGGTCTGGATTTCAAGGGCGGCATCGTGGTGGAGGCCAGAACCTCCGGCCCGGCAGATTTCGCAAAGATCCGCACGACCCTGGCCGCACATCATGTCGCAGCCGGCGGCGTGCAGGCCTTCGGATCTCCCGAGGACGTGCTGATCCGGATCGAGGCCGACGAGCACACGGACACAAACGCCGTGGTCAACGAGGTCCGGCATGCGGTGGAAGAGGCGCAGCCCGGTGCGAAGGTTCTTCGCGCCGATGCGGTCGGTGCCTCCGTCTCCGCCGAACTGTTCCGCAACGGCATGCTGGCGCTCGGACTCAGCCTGCTGATGATCCTGGTCTATATCTGGTTCCGTTTCGAACGCGAGTTCGCCATCAGCGCAGTCATCACCCTGATCCTCGATCTGACGAAAACGATCGGCTTTCTGGTGATCACCCGGTTCGAGTTTGATCTGGTGATGGTCGCAGCCATCCTCACCATCCTGGGATATTCCACGAATGATAAGGTCGTGGTCTATGACCGTGTGCGGGAAAATCTGCGCAAATACCGGACAATGCCGCTGAAAGAGCTGCTCAATCTCTCGATCAACGAGACACTCAACCGCACACTCGGCACATCCTCAACCGTGTTCCTCGCCTCCCTGCCGCTCGCCCTGTTCGGTGGCGCCTCTCTGTCGGGTTTTGCCTGGGTGATGCTGTTCGGAATCGTGGTCGGCACATCCTCATCAATCTTCATCGCCGCACCGCTTCTGCTGCTGATGGGCGAGAAGCGCCTGCGTCAGGATACGCGGCCGGTCAGGCAGTAATCAGCAGACGGCTCAGCCTGATCGCGGCGTGATCGCGGCGATCAGCTGCTGCATCGCCTCCTCTGCCTCCCTGCGATGCCGCGCCGTCGGCTCCGCTGTGGCCCGGATCACCGTATAAAGGGTCAGACGCTGCATCATATACAGTTCGGGAATCCGGTTTCTCGGAATATCGCCGCCGATCAGGCTGCCCCGCACCATGCCGCTGACCATCAGATAATTGTATATCAGCGTATCCTGCGTCGGCTTCAGAGAGATCACTTCGCCGCTCCCCGCACAGGAGGACACAGCCAGTCCGCAGAGCAGCAGAAGCGGACGCAGACGTTTCAGCGGACGTAACATCCCCTGAGCATACTCTTTCCGATGCACGAGGAAAGCCACTTCTGTCTTTCCGGCCCGATACCCGCCCCTCTGCAGAAAATGTGCACACGCCATGCTTTCTGCAATGAGATGCAGGCCCGACAGAAATATACCGGCAAAGCCCTACGGCGTGTCGTCAGTTAAGGGCTGATTGCGGCACGTGAGGGTTGTACTTTGTGGCTGTGTGTGCTGACTGTTT
>NZ_JAJJND010000159.1 GCF_029759835.1 Acetobacter sp. AN02 | reverse complement strand
AATGATCAGCATCCTGTGAATCACATTTTTAGCCCAATGGGTACCCCGTGAGTCTGATCAAGAAACGGTTGGTATCATCCAGCGATCCGTCCTTCGTATAGACGCGCTGGAGAGCAAAACCGCTGCCCCGCCGGAGACGATGATAATAGGTCTCCTCCAGATAGGTCTCGTTCGGGAAATCATCCGTGTCGTGCTTATGCGGCGGATAGCTCGACCAGTGACCGCCCGGCGTGATGACCTCCACGACAAGCAGCGTCTCGCCCGGCGCGGTATCGGGAAGAATATTCCGGATGAAACGCTGATTGGTGGACTCGCCACGCGTAATCGCCCCGACCTCATCAGGAAGAATCGCACGGGCAGGATATCTGCCCTCGGCAGGCGAACGGCAGACCGCAACCTCGACCGCCGTCTCGGCCTCGATCTCCTCCTCCGCCGTCCGGGACAAAAGCTCCAGCGACCACCACCCGGAAATGAACGCCAGACCATAAGGAGCAAGTGCTGCCTTCATCCCTTCCGTATCGGACGGAAATTTATGGCCCAGCTCCATCCCCTCCACACCGGCGCGGCGTGCCTGATCCAGGCACTCCTCCAGAGAGATCCCCCCGCCGATCGACGGCAGATCATCACTGGTCCAGATGATCGGATTGGCGCCGATCCTGACACGCTGCTGCTGTCCTGCTGCTCCTGACATGGCTGACCTCAGTTCCCCAGCCGCTGCACGCCGCGCAGCCGCTCATAATCCGCCCGCGCCGCCCGCACGGTCTCACGCACGGAAACTTCCGGCACGGCCACATCCCACCAGGCGCCGCCCTGTTCCGTCGTCGGCATCGGATCGGTATCGATCAGGATCAGACTGGTTCGGTCCGCCTCACGGGCACGCGCCACCGCCTGCGTCAGTTCATCAACCGACCCGACCTTCTCGGCCCGCGCGCCCAGCCCGCGCGATCTGCACGAAGTCGATCTCGGGAAACACATCCTGCCGGCAGTCCTTCCAGAGATTGTTGAAGGATTCACCGCCGGTCGCATTCTGAAGACGGTTGATGCAGGCATAGCCATGATTGTCGAGCAGAACGATGATCAGCTTCTGACCCAGCATCACCGAAGTGGCGATCTCGGCATTGAGCATCAGGAAAGATCCGTCCCCGAGCATCACGATCACCTCGCGCTCGGGACAGGCCAGCTTGACCCCCAGCGCACCGGCCAGCTCATAGCCCATACAGGAAAACCCGTATTCCATATGATAACCGCCCGGCTGCTCGGCATGCCAGTGCTTCTGCAGCTCCGCAGGCAGACCGCCCGCCGCACAGACCACCGTATCCGTCGGCCGCGCGGCCCGCTGGACCGCACCGATCACCTGGGCATCCGTGGGCAGCCCGGCCTGTGTGGCCGAAGGCGCGGCCTGACACTCCGCCGAAACCCGGAGCCACTCCGCCCGCTCACGCGCCGCCCTGTCCGTCCAGGACGCCTCAGCCCTCCAGCCCTCCAGCCCTGCCGAAAGTGCGGACAGAGCCGTCCGCGCATCCACCACAAGCGGGAACGCGGCATGTTTGGCCGCATCGAAAGACTGCACGTTCAGAGCCAGAATCCGGACATCAGGATTTCTGAAAAGCCCCCACGATCCCGTGGTAAAATCCTGAAGACGCGTCCCCGTGGCAATGATCAGATCAGCCTCCGCCACCACGGCATTGGCCGCCGCACTCCCGCTGACACCGATCCCGCCCATATTCATCGGATGAGACGTCGCCAGAGAGGAGCGCCCGGCCTGGGTCTCCCCCGCAGGAATGCCCTTTTCCGTGCAGAAAGCCGCAAGATCTGCCTCAGCCCCGGAATAGAGAACGCCGCCACCCGCAATAATGACTGGTTTTTTCGCCGCCTTTATCAGGGCAATCGCTTCCTCCAGCTCTGACGGATCAGGAGCCGTCCGGCGGATGCGATGAATACGCGTGGCAAAGAAACTCTCAGGATAGTCAAATGCCTCAGCCTGCGTGTCCTGACACAGCGACAGGGTCACCGGACCGCAATCCGCCGGATCGGTCAGAATACGCATCGCCTGCTGGAAAGCCGGAATAAGCTGCTCAGGACGCGTGATGCGGTCGAAATAGCGCGATACGGGACGGAGCGCATCATTCGCGCTCAGCGTGCCGTCTCCGAAATTCTCGATCTGCTGCAGAACGGGATCAGGAATGCGGCTGGCAAACACATCCCCCGGAAGCAGAAGAAGCGGAAGCCGGTTCACATGGGCAACACCGGCCGCCGTCACCATGTTCAGCGCCCCCGGCCCGATGGAACTCGTCACCGCCATCGCCTGCCGCCGGCGCGCGGCCTTGGCGAAAGCCGTCGCCGCCAGAGCCATGCCCTGCTCGTTATGCCCGCGGAAAACCGGCAGCTCATCACGCCTCTCATGAAGCGCCTCGCCAAGACCGGCCACATTCCCATGACCGAAAATAGCCCACACACCGGGGAAAAACGGCTCGACCCTGCCATCGATCATGGTCTTCTGCGCGACCATGGCACGGACGAGAGCCTGGGACATCGTCAGACGGATTGTTTTCATTGTTCTTGTCCTCAAACTTCCGGAAATCAGACCGTTCCCGATCTCAGGCTCCACGACGCTCTTCAATCGCCGTCCAGGCATCGGCAAACACGGTAAAACGACGCGCCATTTCAGAAACGGCCTCATCATCATCCGCTTTTCTGGCCATCCATGCACGGGCAACCTGTGCGAAAATAGTCCGGCCGATCGCAAATCCCTTCACCAGAGGCGTCACGGCCGCAGCCTCAAACGCCTCAAGCAGATCCGCCTCAGGCGCATCCAGACCTACGGCGTGTCGTCAGTTAAGGCCTGATTGCGGCACGTGAGGGTTGTACTTTGTGGCTGTGTGTGCTGACTGTTT
>NZ_JAJJND010000158.1 GCF_029759835.1 Acetobacter sp. AN02 | reverse complement strand
CTCTGGCGCTCAGTCTCCCTCTCCCGTTCCATCCGCTGCCCGATCTTCCGGGCCAGACCGACCGCCAGCCGGGCCTTTTTCTCAAGGCCGGAGAACAGCTCCTGCGCCTTCACCACAGCCTTGCGGGCCGTTTCCAGAACCCGGTTCCGCTCGCGGATCTCCGCGTTCTGCTTCCCGAGATCCGTTACCGGCTCCCGGCCGGGGATCTCGCGGGCCGCCTGACGCTCCAGGGCGGTCGCTGAAACCCCCATATGCCGGGTCGGCTCCTGTTCCTTCCCCTGGCGCTCGAAGCTCCGGTGATCCACTCGCTGTTCGACCTGGTGCCGTTCCAGCACCGTGTTGACCTGGCGCGCCCACACACCCCGCATATGCTCGATCTCGGCCGAGGCGGTGCTGGCCACGTCCAGAACCCGCGTCTTGGCCCCCAGACCTTCCTCACCGACCGTCCGGGTCGTGGTGAGGATATGGGCGTGATGGTTCCGGTTATCCCCTTCCCGGCCGGGTTCATGAATCGCCACATCGGCCACCACCCCGTAACGCACCACCAGCTCACGGGCGAAATCCCGAGCCAGTTCTTTCCGTGCGCCCGCGTCCAGCTCGGCCGGTAACGCCAGCTCGTATTCCCGGCCGGTCTTGGCGTCCTTCCTCTTCTCGGCCGCCTCGGCTGCGTTCCACAGAGCGTTCCGGTCCTGCGCCCAGTCCGCGCCATCCGGGGCCACGATGAACGCATCCTCCACTCCCTGCTTGCGGGTGTAGTCGTGCGTCAGGCCCTGCCGTTCGTCCGTCAGCACCTGACCAGAACGATAGGCGGCCGCAGCCACGATGCTGCGACCGGCCGAACGCGAAATGGATTTGACGGACAGGTGGTAGATCGCCACGACTTTCTCCGGTCTGGAAGGGTTCAGGGAAGGAACATTCCTGACGCACGCATTGGAACAATGCTAAAGTGCGCCCTTCACTCCTTCGTCGCAAGGGTTGTTTGCACTCCACGAGGAATCAAGGAAACTTCCGAAAAATCGGGTATCCTCAACAAGGTCACGCGGGAATGGAAATCACAACAGACCATTGCACCCACTTGGTGCGGGAGGAAAAATGACACCCATCGAGAAGGCAAAACAGCAGGTCGAGCAGGCCAAGGCCCGGTATCAGGCTTTGCTCGCCAGACAGAACGCCGAGGAACGCAAGCTGGACACCCGGCGCAAGGTTATTCTCGGGGGGCTTCTGATCGACGCGGCCGGGAAGGATGAACGCTTCGGCCGGGTCATTGACGAACTGATGAAACGCATCACCCGCGACCATGACCACAAGGCGTTCGAGGGGTGGCAGAAGCCCGAGCTTGACAAGTCATGACCGACGAACGCGAGCTGGATGACGGACTGGCCGCGTTCGACCAGCTCGGCCGGGAGATGGCGGAAACGAACCGCCTGCTCCGGGCCGTTCGATCCGAGCAGGCCACCCGGAACCAGCAGGAACATGCCCTGTCATCCGAAATGCAGGCCGCGCTCAGGCAGGCCACAGGAGCCTCACAGAAGGCGCTACAGGCCAGCCAGACCGAAATCCGTTCCAATCTACTTTGGACAGGTTTTATCAGCCTCCTGATCGCTCTGGCGGGCTGTGAGGCGGGATATTACCTCGGCCATCAGTCGGGATGGGAACAGGGACAGGCGGAAGGATACCAGAAAGCCCGGAATCAGGAGGCGGCCGCGAGCTGGGCCAACACCCCGGCCGGACTGCGGGCTTATGGCCTCGATCGACGCGGCAGCCTCGACCTGCTGACCATGTGTCGTGGGAACGGCTGGACCACGGAACGCCAGAAAGGCGGCACGGTCTGCTTCCCGAACGCTGACGCCAAGGGGAACATATCCGGCTGGTATCTCCCCTGACCGTCACAGGGATGGGAAAGCCGTCCAGTTTCCTCATCGCTTCCTGAGCCATTTTCTTTCGCCCGATTCTGCCGGCGTTACAGGGGCCGGGCGAGCGCGGAGCGGGAGCGGCGTAGCCCGCCCGCAGGGCGCCGGGACAGACCCCAAAATGGCAGTTTTCCACCGTTCTAAGGGGGGGACCATAGGGGGGAATAAATATCTTTATTCTATCTAGGGATTAGCTGATGGTCGTTTTTCGTTGGGGAACCGCAAAATATAGCTTCTCATTAGGTGGCACACTGTGCCACCATAAGGAGGCACAGTGTGCCACCTAATCGATCCCTATACAGAGGTTCCCCACATGCGGAATGTGACCCGCCTTAAGACCCGTAAAGATCGACTTCAGGAAGATCAGGCCGACCTACTCAAACAGGCTTTGCTTCCGTTTGCGGACAATGGCGGGGCGATGGGGGATGCAGTTGGGCGACTGTATGCCCAGATCAAGAACCTTACTACGCCAGACACTGGAACTACGGAGCCGTTCATCATGATCCGTCCCGCTCAAAATCGTGCTGTAACCCTCTGGCTTATGGAAAACAGTAAGCGCCCCATGAAGGCCGTCTCTGTCTGGACGCTCCTGTTTGATCATCTCATGCCGCACACAGGCCAAGTCATGCTGACACGCGAAGAAATCGCAGAACAAGTCGGGATCGCGGTCCAAGAAGTCAGCAAAATCATGAACGAACTGGTGACGTTCGGCGCAATCTTCTCCGAACGTGAAAAAGTAGCGGGCATGCGTGGGCCGGGTCTGGTCCGCTACTACATGAACAAACACGTCGCCGAAGTCGGAAGCCGCGCCACACAGGACGAACTTGCTCTTATTCCCAAGCCGGGAACTAAGTTGGAAGTCGTTCAAGGAGGGAAATTATGACCGATCTTTCCGACGAACTGGTCGCCAAGAGAACAACAAACGCTCCGTCTGTGCGTCCATCATAGGGGATCAAATATCACTAAAATTTTATCGTTTGCATAAAAAAAAC
>NZ_JAJJND010000157.1 GCF_029759835.1 Acetobacter sp. AN02 | reverse complement strand
CGGGAAAACGCTTCGAGCTGATCGCCAAGCCCGCTCAACCGGGCAAGCCGCTCTTCAACGTCAAAGAAACCAGACTGTTTCATGATCCATACCCCAATCAACTCGGGAGAAATGGAATCACAAAAGAAGCCTCAAAACCAGAGAATTTTTCGAACCCTCCACCTGCATCTACCTGCGACCCAGGGATCAGAAAATCGTGTTGATGGCGAACTGCGGAGAAACTTTTATGCCAGTATTATGTCCGGCATAATAAACCGCTGAACCCGCGATAATTCCCCAACGTGCATTCCAGCTATATTCGATAGCAGGGGCCACCTGCCAGTCTGTCGAAGCGGCACCAGTCCTGCTGACGACCAATCCGGATGCGTAACGCCCCTTCAGACGGGAGCCGTTAGACCAATCCCGCGCCACATCCGCTGCCAGCACCCATTTCTGACTCAGGGCATATTCCAGAGAAAAGCCGACCTGACCGCTCATACCCGGGCTGCCACGCCCGACAAAGCCTTCCGACGTTCCGTAACTGGTAACATCGCGCAAACGCGCTGAATTCAAGGCATGCCTGAACCAGCTCCAGACACGCAGTCGCAGCTCATGTCCACCCGGCAGTGTGTAGGTAGACTGTTCGATCAGCGCCATACGAAAAACATAAGCACCGCCCCCGAAACCGTCCTGCGATGACTTCAGATGGGAATAGTCGCCCGTCGGGAAAATGACACCCGCGACAAGATTCAGATCAGGAATATAGCGTTTCGGATTAGCCCGCATGAAACGCCAGATCATGTCGACCGGGAAATCACCGAACCTGGGTCCATGCGCATGCCCAGCGCCGTGTTTCCAGCCGTAACTGATCACCGTATGCGCCTGAATACTGAGATCGTCGAGAATTCCATATTTCCACATCGTGGAATTGGAAAATGTCTGTTGGCGCGGATGCAGTGGGTGTCCCGTACCGTTGGACGCAAACGTACCAACAGGCTGACTGTATGAAAAATAAGGCTCAATCCCGGCATCTCCGGCATGATTCTTGGCACCGGATGGTGAAACCAGCGATCCTGTATACCATTGGTCGGCTCTGGCCTCCGATACACTGGTCACAAACAGGAGGCACATCCCACAAACGTAACCACCTGCGCTCCGCACCAATACGTTACCAGTCATTCTCATTATTTTGCCAAACTCGCCCAATCCCAATGAAAAAAAACACTACAAATCACTTATATTGTCAAGTATTTATACAATAAAAGTAAAAACAAACCTTTGAATTATACCCTAAAATAAAGAGAAAAGTTTTATAAAAAATATAATCTCATGAGGGTATAATTTTATTACTTTGACGCATCAACATCTTTTCCTCTATAAAACCGGCTACGCACCCTAACATCACTCAACGGAGAAGAAAAGCTCGATGGCCGCAGTTGCATCTCAGGTCGATACGAAAAAACGCACTTACGCCATACTCGTTGCGCTAGTTCTTGGTGTTCTGGGCGGGCTTCTTCTCCACACGCTCGGCAACAGCGCCATTCATGCGGGAGAACAGGCAGGAAAGCTTATGACCGGGCTTTTCCTCCGCCTGATCAAGATGGTCATTGCGCCACTCGTCTTCGCCACACTCGTCAGCGGCATTGGAAAACTGGGAGACGATACGCTGATCCTGCGTGTCGGAGGACGTATCCTGCTCTGGTTCATCGCCATGTCGTTCGTGTCACTCACGATCGGCCTTCTGGCCGCAAACATCCTGAAGCCGGGGATCGGCTTTTCAGCGCCACCGATCACAGACATTGCCAGTCTAAAACATCCTTTTCAGCCAATCGATTTCGTGCTGCACATTGCTCCGACCAGCATTCTGGATGCCATGGCCCGAAACGATATTCTGCAAATCGTCGTCTTTTCGGTGCTCTTCGGACTGGCACTCCCGGCCGCCGGCAAAGCGGGCAAAACCATGCTCAACTGGACCGAAGAGCTTGGTCACATCATGCTCCGGATGACGGACATGGTCATGCTTCTGGCTCCCGTAGCTGTCTTCGGCTCCGTGATGGGAAGCCTCGCCAGCGGCGGCGGTGCGATGCTACTGCACTACGGACGCTTTCTTGTTGAATTCTACGGCACTATTCTCGTTCTCTGGTGCGTTCTGACAAGCTTGGCTTTTCTGGTACTGGGTCCGCGTATCAAGGATCTCCTCAAGGAGCTTTTCCAGCCCATTATCCTTGGCTACGCCACAGCGAGCAGTGAATCCGTTTATCCTCTACTGCTTGAAAAGCTCGAGAATTTCGGCGTACCAACCCGCATCAGTGGCTTTGTTCTACCTCTCGGCTACAGCTTCAATCTGGATGGCTCGATCCTGTTCCAGTCATTCGGAGCAATCTTTATCGCCCAGGCTTACGGCATTACCCTCCCCTGGTCTCAGCAGGCGCTGATGGTGCTGGTCATGATGCTGAGCAGTAAAGGCATTGCCGGTGTGCCTCGCGCCTCTCTTGTGACGCTCGTCGCCGTGCTGCCTCAGTTTGGTCTTCCAGAGGCCGGCATCGCCCTTATTCTGGGCATTGATCATTTTCTGGATATGGCCCGGACCGCCACCAATGTGCTTGGCAACGGGTATGCAGCCGCCATCTCCGCAAAATGGGAAGGTGAACTTTCTGATGGTACCACAAAAGATGTGATGTAAAAGTATCTCACATAACAAGTTCTTTTCCAGAAACCGAGCAACAACTCAACACTGCTTGCAGAACGTCTACCTTTCAAAAGATGGAGGGATCGAAGAACCGTTGATTGATGTTCTTGGCGAGTAATTTCTGGGTTTTGGCGCTTTGATTGACGGTTTTTTGGGGCGCTTTTGATCTGCGTTTTGAGCGGATCATACCAACCGTTTCTTGATCAGACTCACGGGGTACCCATTGGGCTAAAAATGTGATTCACAGGATGCTGATC
>NZ_JAJJND010000156.1 GCF_029759835.1 Acetobacter sp. AN02 | reverse complement strand
GTCGAACAACCTTGGCGCATCATGTCAATCGGACTGCGCAATTGGGCGCATAGGTTATAGCAATCAATGGTTGGTATTAACTGACGACACGACGTAAAATTGAAATATTAAAGTGATGATCCGATGGGAATATACTTAAATAGAAAATAGCCATAAGTTGGAATAAATCCCGCATGGACCAGCCATGCGGGGTTGAAAACATCAGCGGTGACAACGCCGTCCAGTCGCGCGGAACCTGGCAAAAACCGGATCAGCCTCCCAGCGCGGCAGCACCACGGGCCAGATCATCAATCAGATCCGCCGGATCTTCCAGCCCGACCGACAGCCGTATCGCCCCGTCAGAAATTCCGAGACGGGCACGCTCATCCGGGCCGATCTTCATATGGGTCGTCGTCGCGGGATGAGTGGCGAGGGAGCGGGAATCGCCCAGATTGTTGGAAATCGAGACAATCTTCAGCGCATTCAGGAAACGGAACGCTCCTGCCTGGCCATCCCTGGTCTCGAACGCAATCAGAGTGCCTCCGCCGCTCATCTGACTCTGCGCCAGCTCATACTGAGGATGATCCTTCCGGCCGGGATAGCGCACGGACACGATCCCGGGCGCGGACGCCAGCCAGTCCGCCACTTTCGCAGCACCGTCCGCCATCGCATGAACACGCAGCGCTAGGGTCTCAAGCCCCTTGAGCATCACCCAGGCATTAAAAGGCGACAGCGCATTGCCCGTGTTGCGCGTGAAAGGCTGAAGCCTGTCCTCAATCCACTCACGCCGGCCCAGCACGGCGCCGCCAAGCACGCGACCCTGTCCGTCAATATGCTTCGTGCAGGAATAGACAACCACATCAGCGCCAAGCTCCAGCGGCTTCTGATAAACCGGAGAGGCAAAAACATTATCGACAATAACAATCGCATCGGCCTTGTGCGCCCGCTCGCTGATCGCCCGGATGTCCAGAATATCCAGCATGGGATTGGACGGACTCTCAAGAAGAACCGCCGCAACGGGTTTCGAAAACGCCTGATCCCAGGCATTCAGATCGGAACCGTCAACAAAAACCGTCTCAACACCATACTGGGGCAGAAGATTGGCAACGATCCAGTGGCACGATCCGAACAGCGCACGGGATGCCACAACACGGTCGCCCGCCTTTACATGGCATAAAAGAGCGGAAGACACAGCCCCCATTCCGGTCGATGTGGCAATGCAGGCCTCAGCCCCCTCAAGCGCTGCAAGGCGGTTCTGCAGCGCATCAACGGTCGGATTGCCAAAACGCGAATACTGATAATGCTCAACATCACCCGTAAAAGTCGCAGCCGCCTGCTCGGCATTGTCATAGACAAATCCGGACGTCAGGAAGATTGCCTCGCTCGTCTCGCCGAATTCAGTGCGCTCGACCTCTGAATGAAGAAGCCGCGTCGCAGGACGCCAGGCAGCGGAGACGGATATATCGGGTCTGTTCATAAGCCCACGGTTCCCTTGCAGACCGGGCAGGGACAAAAGCCCCCGACCCGGCAGTTCTCTCGGACCCTGGAAACCACCGGCGGACACACGCGTCCGCCCAGGCCTCTTTAGCGCGTTTCTTTATCCTCGCCGCAAGCAGGCCGCCACAAATCGCGAGGGATGCCACAAGGCATCGGGGCAGACGATGCGTCACTCTGTCCCGATCGTCAATCCGCAACACACGACAGGCAATTGCACACGGAAGAGAAGGGAATTATAAGCGGGAAAGAGGTTTCTGCCCCGGCGCGGGTGTAGTTCAATGGCAGAACGGCAGCTTCCCAAGCTGCATACGAGGGTTCGATTCCCTTCACCCGCTCCATTTCTGATCACAGAAATTTGATCCAGACTGTCCGGGGCGCATACCAGGAGGCTCTTTCCGTCTCTTGTCTCTCCTCCCGGCTCACGTCATGTTCCGAAGACTTATCAGGAGGATATCATGACCCGCTTTATGCCCCTCAGCCTGGCTGCCTCTGGTCTGGCCGCCGTTCTCGTCTTCGCCGCACCGGGAGCCCGCGCACAGGACGAAGGGTCGTCCAACATTATGAAGCAGCTCCCCAACGCAACGCAGGCTTCCGTTGCCGGAGCATCGCCCGTCAATGTCGCAGGCGCGCTGAACTACTGCATCGAGACGGAAGCCGTCTCCGATGAGGATGGTACCCCGACGCTGGTATCCCTGAGCAAAAAATACGATGCCGTCCCCGCCGATCACGCCGGTAACAAGGACTACGCTATCGGAACTGCCGGAGAGTTCGTCGCCGGAGGCCAGACAACCACAATCACCGGCCTGCCTGCGGATGATCAGAAAAAACTCTGCGGAACAGTTCTCTCCCGCGCAAAATCCCTTCTCTGAACATTCCGGTAAAATTTCCGGAGACGACGCGGGCGGATCAGTCCGTCCGCGTCGTTCTGCCGGCAACGGCCCTCTCTTTCATATTTCAGAAAATTATCGGATCAGCAGAATTTTTTAAGTTTTCGGTGCGGTGTTTTTCTTATCCTGATATAATCGGGGCATGGGCCTGAGATGCGGCTTTGATTCCTGTGGACGTCCGGGACAAAGCCCTGCTTATTCATGAAGTTTTCATTGGCATTTGAGCGGCGGCTGTATCAGCCCGGACTGTTGATGCCATATTGGTTTTATCCGACAGGCTCTCGCGCAGTCTGACGTCATTGTCGGCCGCTGCATCCGTTGTCTTCCATGTGCGGATCGGCCACAGTATTACCCGAAGCATGAAGACGGGAAGGTCCATTTCTCCTTGTGTGGCTCGGTGTAACCCGGCGCGTCATGGATATGCACAGAGGGAAGCTGGTTGAATATGGCAAAGTATCCGGCTTATTGGCCAGATATGCGGTATCATTGCGACCGACATTATCCGGCAAACGCGGAGACCAGGAGCTAAGTCGAGTCTGTCTGAAGTCGGCGACGTCACGACGGAATCAGATAACTAGCTGTTTGGTCCCGGGATTTGATGGTGCGGATTATGTATGAACCTTGATGGTTCTTTTTCCCATTGCTGACAAA
>NZ_JAJJND010000155.1 GCF_029759835.1 Acetobacter sp. AN02 | reverse complement strand
AGAAAATCGTTTCTCGCCTTTCTTAACCTCGCAGCCGTAAAATTGTGGCTACCGTCTTTTGTCAACAAAACCTAACCCCCTGTCCAAAAAACCGGGGCCACCTCTGGCCAAGAGCCGACCTTCTACTCTATCCCCAACCAGCATATCAGCAGACACCCCCCCTCACCCCGCAGGCGGACAGACGGCCCGGAACAGCGCAAACGCCCTGGCCCGGTGGCTCATGGCGTTCTTCTCCGCCCCGGTCATTTCCGCAAAAGTCCGTGTTTCTCCTTCAGGAGTAAACACCGGATCATATCCGTGGCCCAGATCCCCGCGCGGCGCATCGGCAATCACGCCATCCACACGCCCCTCGAAACTGCGGGTCGTCCCGTCCGGAAACGCCAGGCACAGGACACAGGAGAACCAGGCCGCACGCGGCCGGTCGCCCATCCCGTCCAGCACACGCTGCATGGCCCTGCCGAAATCCTTCTCAGCCCCGCCCCAGCGCGCGGAATAAATCCCCGGATCGCCATTCAGCGCCGCCACGCACAGCCCGGAATCATCTGAAAGCGCCGGAAGCCCGGTCGCCTTCGCCGCCGCCAGAGCCTTGATCGCGGCATTGCCCTCAAACGTCGCCGCCGTCTCCTCCGGCTCCGGCAGATCCAGATCCCCGGCGGAAAGAACCGTAATGCCGGTCCCGCTCAGCAGCGTCTCGAACTCCGCCAGCTTGCCCCTGTTATGGCTGGCCAGAACCAGACGGTCGCCGCGCGCAAGCAGAGCCGTCATCCCTCCGCTGCCGCAACAGCCGCATCCTGCGCGGCAAACAGCGTCTGCGTGCCCGCCTTCGCCAGAGCCAGCAGAGCAAGAAACTGCTCCTCGGAAAACGGTTTTTCCTCAGCCGTCCCCTGGATCTCCACAATCCCGCCCGCCTTCGTCAGCACGAAATTCGTATCCGCCGCCGCCGCACTGTCCTCGTCATAATCCAGATCGAGCACGGCACCGGCCTTCGTCAGACCGCACGACACCGCCGCAACCTGGCCGATCAGCGGAATCGTCCTGATCACACGCTGCCTGTGCAGCTTTCCAAGCGCCAGACGCAGCGCCACCCAGGCCCCCGTGATCGACGCGCAGCGCGTGCCGCCATCCGCATTAAGAACATCACAGTCCAGAACGATGCTGACCTCGCCCAGAGCTTCCAGATCCGTCACAGCCCGCAAAGAGCGGCCGATCAGACGCTGAATCTCCTGCGTCCGCCCGGACTGCTTGCCCTTCGCCGCCTCACGGCCCCCGCGGGTGTGCGTCGCACGCGGCAGCATGCCATACTCCGCCGTCACCCAGCCGCTGCCCTTGCCCCGCAGAAACGGCGGAACACGCTCCTCCACACTCGCCGTGCACAGAACCTCCGTGCCCCCCGCCCGGATCAGCGCGGATCCCTCGGCATGACGGGCAAACCCCGTCTCGATCGTGACGGAACGCATGGCATCGGCAGCACGGCCTGACGGACGCGGCATCGGGTCTCTCCTTCAGTTTCGTAAAACGGCATAGCCCGTGCAGACGCAGGGAGCCAGAGGCAGCATGATATGATAGGACGGACCCCCACCCGCCAGGAACCCGCCGGATGTCCTTTCCAGAGCCCGCCCACGCCGATGTCCCCCTTGCCGAGATCACACGCGGAGACCGCGTCGAATCCGTGCATTACGGCTCCGTCGCCGTCACCGACGATACAGGAAAACTCCTGCTGTCTCTGGGCGATGTCGAAACCCCGGTCTTCCCGCGCTCAACCGTCAAGGCACTGCAGGCCCTGCCGCTCATCGAAACCGGCGCCACAGACCATTTCGGCCTGACCGGTCCCGAACTGGCCCTCGCCTGCGCCTCCCACGCCGGCGAACCCGAACACGCGGCAACCGCCCTGCAGATGCTCCGGCGCACCGGCCGCGACGCGGACAGCCTCGAATGCGGAACCCACTGGCCCACACGCCCCGAAGCCACCCGAAGCCTCGCCGCACAGGGCGAAAGCCCCTGCGCCCTGCACAATAACTGCTCAGGCAAACACGCCGGATTCATCTGCACCGCCTGCGCGGAACAGACCGACCCCGCAGGATATATCCGCCCGGACCACCCGGTCATGCAGCGCGTCACACAAACCCTGGCGGAGATGACCGGCATCCCGCACACGGACCGCAACCGCGGCACGGACGGCTGCTCGATCCCCACATACGCCATCCCCCTGCAGGCCCTCGCCCGCGCCTTCGCCTGCTTCGGAACCGGAACCGGCCTGCACCCGGACCGCGCCCGCGCCGCCACCCGCCTGCGCGAGGCCGTCGCCGGACATCCCTTCATGATCAGCGGCACGGACGGATTCGATACCGTCGTGATGCAGAGCACGGGCATAAAGGCTTTTACGAAAATCGGAGCCGAAGGCGTGCTGATCGCCAGTCTCCCGGACTCCGGACTCGGAATCGCCATCAAATGTCGTGACGGCGCCCTGCGCGGCGCGGAATCCGCCATGGCCGCCCTCCTCCTCCGATTCGGAGGCACCGATATCCCAGACTCCGCACCACTCGCCAGCCAGATGACCCGGACACTGACCAACTGGAACGGCACGACCGTCGGCACGGTCCGACCATCTTTTTTTCTGAAAAAAAGCCTGACCAGACCGGCATGATCCACCTCTCCTCGGACGACCTCGCCCGCCTTACGGAACGTCAGGCCGACAATCTCGGAAAGACCGCGATTTCCATCAACGCCGTCACGGGCGACGTGCAGAAAACCGCACAGGCCGTACTCGACGCCCGTAGGGCCGCAGAAGGCGCCAGACAGCAGGCTGCCGCCTCCTCCGAAATCGTGACATCAGCACATCAGCCATGAACAAGATCGAGGAAATCGCACTCCAGACCAACCTGCTAAACTCAGGACCTATTAATTTATTGGGCTGAGCGGTGTGTTGTGATTCACGGACTTATACCAACCGTTGATTGCTAGAACCTATGAGCCCAATCTCGCAGTCCGATTGACATGATGCGCCAAGGTTGTTCG
>NZ_JAJJND010000154.1 GCF_029759835.1 Acetobacter sp. AN02 | reverse complement strand
ATGATCAGCATCCTGTGAATCACATTTTTAGCCCAATGGGTACCCCGTGAGTCTGATCAAGAAACGGTTGGTATTATGCACTTTGCGTGAGCAGTCTGGCTACATTTTTCAGCATGAAATTTGCGAAGGCTATGGTGTGTATCCCGCTTTCATCCAGCGCCGAGATTGCTGGTAAACCGCAGCCTGCGAAGGAAAATCGTTCGGCATCGCCCGCCACGCAATACCGTAACGGATCACATAACGAAGACAGTTGAGCAGCTCCCGCAGCTCATGATGGCGTTGCTCAGCATCTCTCTTCATAAGAAGAAGATAAGGAACAATCAGAGACCACTCTTCTTCGTTGATATCAGATAGATATGATTTACGTGAATTATTCTTTCATCTGTTCTGCAATACTTACGCAAAGTGCATAACACCCTCTAGCCGGTCCGCACAAAAACCGCATACGCGACAGGAACACAGCCGCCATATCACTGAGGCAGATAAACAGTTTTTCATCAAAAAAATCTCAATCATCATCGACATGATACGGCACGGAAAAATCAAATAAAGACATAAATCTTCCGGAAAAGACCCTGTGCACTCCCAGCCCCGCCCGCATGGTCCGATGCCTGTCCGCATCCCCCAATCATGGAACTCCCCTCCGGCTCATTCGCTGACAGTCAAAGATGTCCACGACAGCCCGAGGAGCACAGAAGCATGTCTCTTACCATTCCGCCGCAGTCACAGGACCACCAGCCAGGTGTCGAGAAGAAAATGAAGCCGCTTGCGGTCCATATCCGCCCTGACTATCGCGGAAGCGGAAAGCTTGAGGGAAAGAAAGCACTTATCACGGGCGGAGACAGCGGTATCGGCCGTGCTGCTGCCGTGCATTTTGCACGCGAAGGTGCTGACGTTGCCATTATCTGCATTGAGGAAGAGGAAGACGCACGCGAAACCATCCGCCTGATCGAGGCCGAGGGGCGCAAGGGCCTCTCTCTGATCGGAGATGTCAGATCCAGTGCATTCTGCAATGACGCCGTCAGCCGCACTGTTGAAACACTTGGCGGCCTCGATATCGTGGTGAACAACGCTGGCGTGCAATATGTCAGCTTCGACCTGACGGACATCACGGATGAGGTGTGGCAGCACCACATGGACGTGAACATCAACGGATATTTCTACATCGCGCGCGCCGCTCTGCCCCATCTGAAACAGGGTGCTTCCATTATCTGCACCTCCTCTATCAATGCCTTTTCAGGCAATGATGCGCTGGTCGCCTACAGCACGACCAAAGCCGCGGAAATGGGGTTCACACGTGCTCTCGCGCTGCAGCTTGCCGATAAAGGTATCCGCGTCAACGCCGTGGCTCCCGGCCCCGTCTGGACGCCTCTGCAGCCCGCAAGCTGGGGCGTGGTCGATCCCCAGGCTGTTGCCGATCTGGGGAAAGACGTCCCCATGAAGCGCTGTGGCGAGCCCTCCGAGCTCGGCCCGGCCTATGTCTATCTCGCCTCACAGGACTCCAGCTTCATGACGGGCCAGACACTGCACGTAAACGGCGGGAAAATCATCAATGGCTGAGATGCTGCCCTCCCTGATGGTCCCGACCTCCAGCTGGCTGCGCGCGACACCTCATCGCGCCTGGCTGAATCATCAGGGCCTGAGACTTCTGGATTTCTCGAAAAACTCACGCGTTTCTGAGGGTTTTTCCGCTCTGGATATGCACGGAAATCTTGAACCGGACGCACAGCCTGACACGACGCTGACAGCACGCATGACGCATGTCTTTGCCATCGCCTCCATGCGAGGCCTGCCCGGATGCGCCCCGCTCGCCGTACACGGTGTCAAATCGCTGCTCGGATCACTGCACGACTCAACGCACGGGGGATGGTACGGCGGACTGACTGACGGAAAACCCTCTGGAAAACAAAAGCGCAAGCAGAACTACCTGCATGCCTTCGTCTCCCTCGCAGCCTCATCCGCAACCGTCGCAAAAATTCCCGGAGCAGACGGGCTTCTGAAAACAGCAGCAGCAACCTGGGAAAAGCATTTCTGGTCAGAAAAAGAAGGCGTGTTTCTGGAAAGCTTTGCCGAAGACTGGTCAGATGAAGAGAACTATCGCGGCGCAAACTCCAACATGCACTCCATCGAAGCCTGCATGGCTCTCGGAGATGTCACGGGTAACGCTGCCTGGTATCAGCGCGCCCTGCGTGTCGCAGAGCAGTTTATTCTCGGACTGGCGAGGGAGTCAGACTGGAATGTCCGTGAACATTTCGATCGCAACTGGACATATCTTCCGGATTATCACAAGGACAGACCGACGGACGATCTCCGCCCTGCGGGCATGACGCCGGGACATTACGTCGAATGGGCGCATCTGATGCTCAAGCTCGAAGCCGCTCTCCTGCGCCGGAATGGGAGCGCCCCGGAGTGGCTTCTCCCGGCCGGAACCGCTCTCTTCAAAAGCGGTACGGATGCAGGATGGAGCCGTAACGGACAGGGCGGCATGCTCTATACCGTGGATAATGATACAAACCCGCTGGTCGAAAACCGGCCGCACTGGTGCCAGGCCGAGGCTCTCACTGCGGCAGCAGCCCTGCTCAAACGTACTGGTCACAGCTCATACGAAACCTGGTATCGCAGAATCTGGGACTATATCGATCTCCACATGATAGATCGCAGAAACGGCGGATGGATCCAGGAACTTGATGCGACTAACCAGCCTTCAGAAGTGGTCTATAAAGGGAAGGCCGATCTGTATCATGCCTGGCAGTCCACACTGACCCCGCTGCTTCCTCTGTCTCCTTCCTTCGCAACAGCCGTCAGGGATCTTTTCTGACGCTTATCAGGAGCACGATCTTTGCAATTCACATAAACGGAAACCTGCTCATCCAAAGTGCATGGCACTCTCCGGGCATTTACCGTCAGGCTATTTCGGCAGCCATCAGGCGGCGTACTCTTACGGCGTGTCGTCAGTTAATACCAACCGTTTCTTGATCAGACTCACGGGGTGCCCATTGGGCTAAAAATGTGATTCACAGGATGCTGATCATTCTGAGAAGGAGGCATTCTGTATGGGCAGCCCTCTGT
>NZ_JAJJND010000153.1 GCF_029759835.1 Acetobacter sp. AN02 | reverse complement strand
ACAATGCCGTTTGTAACTCACTGACCTCTTGCTCATCAGTTCAGTTTAGCACGGCTCAAAGTTAACGTGACAGCACCAGCTCAAGCCGGAAGCCAACAGGTAGGGAGGGGAGGGCGGTTTCGACCATCGTGCGGGCAACGGCCGCGTGGTCCGCGCTTTGGGGGAGTTCAGTGTCCGGCAGGAAGTCGCCATCGGGAAGCGCGCTGCCGGCGATGAGGACGGGCAGGGGAGGGGAGAAGCAGGCGGTTGAGAGAATGGGGCGCAACACGTCGGCCGAAGCGTCGACCTCGCCCAGACGTTGCCGGGTGAGACGATCCACCTGTTCGAGAACACGCGGGCGAAGAACGGACCAGGATCCGGTCAGGTGGAGAGCGTCAAGCATTGCCCCATATTGTTTAGCGGGCAGGGGCGAACTTGCCATCCCCGAAAACGACCCCGTAAGGCGCAAGAAGAGCAGCGAACTCGGCCAGCCTGCCCTTGTTGTGGCTGGCAAGGACCAGGCGGCTGCCCTGTTTCAGTGGCAAGTGTGCGCTCATACGATCTCCGCTGTGTTGACGACCTGTTCTGTTAGGCCCGTCAGACCTCAGGTAACCTTCTCCACACTCTTCCTGCAACGACAAGAGAAATCAGATTACCTGATACAGGACAATCCCAACCCACAAGTGCCGGGTCAGCGTCCCGGAGGAGCCATGAATTCGGGACCGACAGGGTCCTTGATGCAGGTCTTTAGGATCGTATCGATGTCGCGCAGATCATCAGCACTCAGATGCCAGCCCACTGCATCCGCGATCGCTGCAATCTGGTCCGGACGACGTGCTCCCCACAGGGCAATCGTCGGCCCCTGATCGAGCACCCAGCGAATGGCCAGCGCCAGAAGCGACTTGTCATGCTTCTCACGCGCAAAATCCCGTAACTGGCGCATGGCTTCCAGATACTGGGCAAAGCGGGGCGACTGGAACTTGGGGTCGGCACTCCGCAGATCATCAGAACCAAACGTGGTCTCGGCTGTCATCTTGCCTGACAACAGACCACGACAGAGCGGCCCGTAAGCCAGGATAGTCAGATCGTGCTGGCGCGCATACGGCAGGATATCCCGCTCCATGCCGCGTTCGAACAGATTGTAAGGTGGCTGCACAGCGGACAGCGGCGCGACTGAACGGAAAGCCTCCATCTCGGCGATGGTGAAGTTGCTGACACCAAGCGCCAGCACCTTGCCTTCCTTGACCAGATCTTCGAGCGCGCGGGCTGTCTCCTCCATAGGCACCGCGGAATCCGGCCAATGGACCTGATAAAGATCGATGTAATCGGTGCGCAGACGACGCAGCGAGTCCTCGATTTCCTTGCGGATGCGCGCCGGTGACGTATTGCGGAACGGCTTGTGATCTTCTTTCCAGTCCAGACCAGCCTTGGTTGCGATCGCCACCTTCTCCCGTTGTCCGGCAAGGGCCTGTCCCACAATCTCTTCCGAGTGGCCAAACCCATAGACAGGGGCCGTATCGATCAGCGTGATCCCCAGATCAACGGCTTCCTGAATGGTGGCAATGGCGTTCTTGTCATCCGGACCGCCCCACATCCATCCGCCAATAGCCCATGTGCCGAGCGCTATGCGTGAGACGGGTTGTTTAAGCCCGCGGATGGTGGTCGTTTCCGTAACAGATGCCTGTGTCATGAAGACTCTCCGTGTTTGTGAATCCGGGATGACGGGGGTAACCGTCGCCTATGCAACGTGCCACAGCGGGATAAGATCTGTTACCCGCTCCCACAAGGCGCTGCCATGCCCCACTCTCTTCGCTCTTTCCTGTGCGCAAATATGCAGGGATCTGGAGGGTTCGAAAAACCCTCTGGTTTTAGGTTTCTCTGTGTGATTCCCTCTCTTGTGTGATGACTGGAGGAGTGGCTGATGAAGCAGTCTGGTTTCTTTGATGTTGAAGAGCGGCTTGCCCGGTTGAGCGGGCCTGGTGATCAGCTCGAAGCATTTTCCCGGACTGTGGATTTTGAAGTCTTCCGCCCTGACCGGGTCAGTTCTCAGTGAAAATCAACATTCATGTCCCTCAAACACTCCAACCTGCACTTGATGATTGAAGAATGTGCAGTCAATGACTACAATGCTGTTATTGCCTAATGGAGGTTCCCGTGGCCGTCATGACCATCCGCAATATCGATGACAGTCTCAAGCAGCGGCTTCGTCTGCGCGCAGCGCAGCATGGGCGTTCCATGGAAGAAGAGGTGCGCGATATCCTGCGCTCGGCTCTTTCCGCTGAAGTCTCTCAGGGGGTAGATGCCGGTCAGGCCATCCACCAGCGTTTTGCCAGGCTCGGCGGGGTAGATCTGCCTGCGGTATCCCGTGAGGCCATCAGGGATGTGGATTTCGGAGTGTGATCGTTCTCGACACCAACATCCTCTCCGAACTGATGCGCTCCGGGCCTGACAGGGCGGTGCTGGTCTGGATGTCCCGTCAGTCCATGATGACCCTCTTCATCACGGCCATTACCCAAGCCGAGGTCCTGTATGGGCTGGAGCTGCTACCGGAAGGACGACGGCGGGATCTGCTGATCGCGGCCGCCCGTACCATGTTCGAAGAGGATTTCTCCGGCCGTATCCTGCCTTTCGACGGAGAGGCGGCCCGTGTTTATGCCGAGATCGCCTCCCGACGCCGGCAGGCCGGAGAACCCATCAGTCAGTTTGATGCACAGATCGCGGCCATCACGCAGTCCCGTGGCGCATCCCTTGCGACACGGAATACACGCGATTTCCTCAACTGCGGTATCACCCTCATCAATCCGTGGGATGAGGCGTAGGGAGGGCGTCAATGGCGACTTGAATCCGGGCCAGATCGGCATCCAGAAGAGCAAGAACCTGATCGGCAGGGACAGTGGGTTTCGTGCTGTTGCGTGCCTTGCGGATTGCAGCCCTTGTGGCAGCCCGTTCGTCGGAAAGGTCCGTCATGGTCATGTCTTCATCGCCTCGTGTTTCGTGGCAGCGACAGGGGCAGAAATCCGCCATGCGTAATCGCAGACATTATCAAGCAATTCTGCTCGTTGTGTCTGACTGTAAGCTAGCAGCCTGTCGGGTTGGGGTACTCTGTGAAGTGGTGATGTTGTAAGGTGGTGAGATGAGCAGCTTCATCCCGTT
>NZ_JAJJND010000152.1 GCF_029759835.1 Acetobacter sp. AN02 | reverse complement strand
ATGATCAGCATCCTGTGAATCACATTTTTAGCCCAATGGGTACCCCGTGAGTCTGATCAAGAAACGGTTGGTATGAGCGTTCCCGTCTCGGTCAGGCGATTGCGAAAATGCCGGATCGTGTTCTCGTCCGACCTTCAATCCCCGAGCGACAGCCCCAGAGATCGCAGCCAACTCAGCCGATCGCGGATCATGAACTCCATCCGGGCGTCTGACAGATTATGCTGCGCCTGCAGGATCAGGGCCTTGAACATCATCACCGGATCAAAGATGGGCGGCCACCTTTGCTGCCATCGCCATAGCCAAGCCCTTCGACCAGCCACACCCGGAAATGCTCGAAATTCACCGTCTCCTGCAAAACCTCGAGCGGATCACCCTCCTTGCTCAATGCATCAAGGTGATCACTCAAACTGAACAGGGACTTGGGATCCATGGCAGGCCTCCGTGATCGCGTAACTTCAATGAATCACCATAGGCGTCCAAACACTACCGATTTTTGCGGGTCTCCATCTTCAATCGGAGTTTCTGGAATTTTTACAGGATCCGATCTTCCCCAGAGAAAAATTCATAATATTAAGAATTATATACAGCCCATTAAATATTGGGCTGTATATTTTATAATATTTATAAATTAATTATGGGTGCCTAAATTTCATAAGATTTTCAAGAATAAAATGTGCTGAAAAAGCCTCTTTTGCTGTTCTTGATGAATTATGAACTCTATATTTACATAGAATTTCAGGTAAAAAGCAAAGATCAAGTTTTTTATCTATAAATTTTAACCAAAAATCATAATCTTCCCATCCCTCCTCTATATGACTAAATCCTCCGACATCTTCCCAAGCCTTCTTTTTTATAAGAGCCATTACGTCTACGTAATTATTTTGCCTCATTCTATTGGCATCCCATATGTCTGAGACACCAATCTGGTTTCGCTCACCAAAATCGACAATCTGCGAATAAGATCCGGCGGCAGATGTTTTCATTAAAGCTGAAAATAATTTGGAAATTGCTGATGGAAATATCTCATTATCAGCGTCCATCATGAAAATGTATTCAGATTTTGCATAATTTATTGCTGAATTTCGGGAGAAAGAAGGTCCCTGATTCGTTTTATTCGATAAAAGCGTGCATTTTTCAAATCTCGTATAATTCTTCTTCATCCACTTGTGTATGACGTCAATAGAATCATCTTTTTCTGACTTGTCATCAATGACAACTAACTCTAATTTATCGAAAGTTTGATTATGTATAGAGTCTAAACATTTCTCGATGTATTTTCCATAATTATAATTCGTCACTATAACAGAAATAAATATACCAGAATTTGTTTTATTTTTACTTTGTGTAAATATCTCTACAGGTGTCGGATCCCACGGTTTCATAATCATAATTTACAGCTCCTTAATAATGTTATTAATAAAATTTATTAAATCTATATTTTTAGATTTCAATAAATTTTTGTTATTTAGCATTTTAAAGTTCTCTTCCTGTATTTCATTTGCTTTTTTATGCCCATCTTCAGAATTTAAAAGCCATTCTATAAGGTTAGGCATATGCCTGGATGTTTCTACAAGAAAATTTACACCCTCTTTATACAGAGGATGAGGTAAACACTCTTCGGAAACTACGATACTGCCTCGAGAAAGGCCTTGCTTTACGATCCTGTGCCATTCGAAGTAAGGATCTTCATCTCTATGAATATTTATGGATATTTTAGAATTATCTGCAACATAGGATGGAATTTTTGAAAGTATTTTATAAGGATCTTTCCCAGGTATAGGACCTTGATTTTTCCTATAATATATAAAACAATTTTTCTCAGATAAATAAAGAGCATTCTTTGAAAGAAATTTATCTCTTTTCCTAGAATCATTCCCAAAAAAACTTACATCTATAGATCTATCAAGGAATTTTTTATAACTAACTCCACTTTTTTTAGCTTTTTCCGGAAGAATTTTAAATAAATTACTTTTTCTATATTCTTCTTCAATTTCAATTGGATCCGTTGAGACAATGGGATCAAAATGGAAACTCCTTATTCCCATATTTTTAAATATTTCATATGTCTGATAAGAAAAATCAATAATTGCTAGGCTTAAAAATAAATATATAACCCCTCTATTAAACCAGTCAGTTTGAGGCTGTTCAGTATTTAACATGATTGAAGAAGATATTATACTTTCTTCTTTCCATTTTTCAGAACCATTTAGAAAAAAGAACTCATGGGGAGCGCAAAATATATATAATTCAGAAGAATTATTTGGCTCATATTCTTCAGTAACGACTATACTTTTAAATCCAGAAGATCTCATATACTCTGAAAAATCTTCAGCTATTTCCCTTATGAATGTATTGCCTTTTGAATGATAAAAAACAGGGAATACAATTTCAGATAAATTTTTATTGTTTGTAATTTTTTTATTAGATATAATATAATTTAATTTTTCTTTAGCCAAAATACCAAAAGTTTCTGCTATTTTTTTAGGAGAAAAAATTCTCCTACCCTCAGGTATTCCGTATATAACGGCATGAATATCAGATGATACACTTCCACCTTTTGTATCAGAATTCATTTCTTCGTAATCTTCACATGAGAAGAAAGGAATTTTATTTATATTTGATACGATTTTTTCTATAGATTCGAAGCTGAAATCTCCCAATAGTCCTTTATCTGCAAATTTAATGCCATTGTTTCTTCTTAAAAAATGCAAAAAAGGAAAAGAAAGATCTTCTTTTTCTTTATCAAAATAAGTTATATATCTTTTTTCGTCGAAATAAGAATTCGGACGTCTACCTTCTTCTCTTCCGTATTTTATATAATGCTCTATGGGATCAGAATTAGATTCCCTGACATCATCATATTCGAGAAGATAAAAATCTTTATCGAATAGATTTGACTTCTCTATTTCATCATAAATCTCTTCATATACGGACATATTAAAACCTTATCGAAAAAATATTATTTTTTTTCTCTATATATATTATCATGTGTACAAACTTCCCTGATACTCTACATTTTCTTTTTTATTATATATTATAAATGTGACGGAGTGAAGGTATTAAAGCACAGTTTTTTTGTGGTGGATCACTATCTAATATAAACCGTTGATTGCTATAACCTATATACCCAATTGCGCAGTCCGATTGACATGATGCGCCAAGGTTTGACGTGCCCCCTTTTTTGTATCCACTCAAAATTTTGTATCCACTCAAAAGGAGAGTTCCCGTTTTTTATGGCTTGGGGTTGATGGGATGACAAGGGTCTCGGGGGCAT
>NZ_JAJJND010000151.1 GCF_029759835.1 Acetobacter sp. AN02 | reverse complement strand
CGAGCGGATGTTCAACAGGCTGAAGCAGTTCCGACGTATCGCCACACGCTATGACAAGACAAGAATATCGTTTCTCGTCTTTCTTAACCTCGCAGCCGTAAAATTGTGGCTACCGTCTTTTGTCAACAGAACCTAAAACCACTGACCTGACCCGCTGTCAGATACAGCCAGACCGGACGACCCAGACCAGACGGCGCTGATGAATAACTACGCGTCACAGGACAAGAGCACGCTGACCAGCATACTCGACATCACCACCATGACTGCCGCCATGACAAAATACCACGTCCCGGGCAGCCAGGCCGCCGATCTGGGCTCCACCATCTCTCCGGAGACCTTCTCCTCAACCCGCGGCGTCACGTAGCACGGACCGGTCTTTCCTGCCGGAGACTACACGATCGGCCAGTTCATCGCCGCCGATAACGCACGCACCGCCGTCGCGTCCTGATCCTCGGCCCTGACGATCCGGATGGGGCAAAACGCCTCATCCGGATTCTTTCATTTCCGGGGCAGAACAGAGACTGCTGTCTTTCCGGATGTCTCTGAACACAGGGCCGGAAAGAAGTTATCCCCCATATCCTCGTTTTCCCCGGAATGAATATCGTCCCCGCGCCTGTCACAGCCCGGCCGGAGAGGCTAGGATCAGGCATCATGAACGCGACGACACGCTACTGGACCGGGGTGCAGATGCACACCCTGCAGGCCTCCTCCGATCCGGACGAACCGCTCCGGGACGTCACCCTGCCGGAAGGCTGGGATGATGACGCCGCCGCTGCTTTGGTGCAGCTCAGCTCCGGAACCGGACGCGACAGCGCCGATCCTGTCTCTTTCGCAGATCTGAGCACGGCCTGGATCAGTCGCCTCGTTCATTCTGTGGCAGATCCCGAAAGCAACGGACGCTCCCTGGCATGGATGCTCCTGCTCCGTCAGGCTGCCCCGGTCGCATCGGTCTGGACCGGTGAATACGACCGCCGGCCCGGCTTTATCGTCAATCTCGGCGCCTTCGTCGTTCCCGGAGAAGGGTTCGCCGGAGAAACCTTCGTGGCCGCATTGCGTCTGATCTGCACCCTGCTGCGCAGACACGCCGGGAGCAGCGCAGAGGAGCGCAACGGAGAGCTCGACCTCCTTCTTGCCCCGCTCCCGCAAAAAGCACCTGCGGAACCTGAACTTCCCGTCACAGGCCCCATCGTCGCCGGTGATATCCTTCTGACCAATCTCGATGTCTGCCTGGCAGGTCTCGGCTTCGATTACGACAGCGAGACAGGCCGGGATGCCGCCTGCGCGCTCGTCTCGCTCGCAACTCTCGTTGCCCGCGAGGGAACGGGCTGCGACACCCTGCCGCTGCCCCCCGTGCGGAATGTCATTCCGGGCCTCGCACCCGTCGCCAGAGAGGCCTGGAGCCGGGCCGCGACCGAAACCGACAAACCGGAAGCCCGCATTGAAACCGGCTTCTCCGTGCCTGGGCCGGTCGATGCCCTGCTCGGAAGCGAAGCCTGCGGTCTCGCCCCGGTCTACTCCCCCCTGCGCCCGGATGGCCGCCTGGCCGCCAGCACACTCGCGCGCCTCGCCGCACGGCAGATCACGCTTGAGGCCGCCTTCGCCGCACAGCTTGCCGGGGATCGCGTCCTGAACCTGCCCGGACCCGACGCGCATCCGGCCATGTACCGCGCCCTTACGGGCTTTGCAGATCGCCTGCCCGCACGGCCGGATGCCGGAGCCCCCCTCCCCGCAGCTCTCATGCCGCGCGGCGTTGCACGTACCCTGCCCGCACGCCACGGCGGCATCATGCAGAAGGCCAGCATCGGCGGACATCGTCTCTTCCTCCGCACAGGAGAATATGAAGACGGAACGCCGGGCGAAATCGCCATCACACCAGGTCGCGAGAGCCCCATGGTCAAGGGGCTCATGGAATGCTTCAGTGAAGCCGTCAGCATCGGCCTGCAATACGGGGCGCCGCTGGAGGACTATGTCCGCCGCTTCGCCTATTCCTGCTTCGGTCCTTCCGGAACGGTCGAAGGTGATCCTGTGGCAGGCTATGCAACCTCGCTGCTGGATTATGCCTTCCGCGCCCTGTCCGATATCTATCTCGGACAGAGGCTCCCCGATGCCCCGCGCGAGAACGTCCCGGCCGATGCCGATCCGCTTCTGCCCATGGAACTCCCCAGAGGCACTCCCTCCCACCGGAGAGGACTGCGTCTGGTCAGCTGAAATATGCTTCCCTCACAGGAGATTTTCCGGATTACGGCAGGTTTATGACAACATGCCGATATTACCTTCAACTTAAAAAAATTTCATCAGAGACGCCCCTGACCGTCCGTGCTATCGACAGCGGAAGAGGTTGCCCGGGCCCCCTCATCCGAAGATGTCGTGACCGGTCCGGAATGCATATCTCTTCAGTCAGTCCGGAGATTTTTCATGAACAGAACCAGACTTCTCGCTGCCTTCACCGCTTTCGCCATCGCCGGCATCTCAGCTCCGGCTTTCGCAGCCGACCCGGAAGCCGCACCCGCAACGGCAACAGCTCCGGCAGAAGCCGCGCAGGCCCAGCCGCCCGCAGCCGAGACCCCCGCCCCCGCCGCGTCTGATGACTCTTCTTCCAAAGAAAGCAAGAAGAAGCACCACCACGGCAAAAGACATCATCACGGCAAGAAGAAAGCGTCTTCTGACTCTGCAGAGTAATCTCATACTCGCAGACAGCAAAAAGCCGGCATCCATGTGCCGGCTTTTTTCGTATCCCGCTCTTCTGAACATTCTGCCTTCAGAGTCTGCTGATGACACAATAATAATCCAGAGAGTACGAAAGCCCTCTTACGGCGTGTCGTCAGTTAAGGAGGATGATGACTGAGGCAAACTGCACGGCTGCGAGGAACGTTGATTTCAGTTTATCGTAGCGTGTTGCGATGGCACGGAACTGCTTGAGTTTATTGAAGAACCTCTCGACAAGATTACGCTCCCTGTAAAGAGCGAAGTCTGTTTTCCGCTACATCGTTCTATTACGTTTTGGCGGAATGACCGGGGTAACGCCGCGCTCTGTCAATCGGTCGATCAACCTGTCTGCGTCATACGCCCTGTCAGCAAGGAAGGCATCCGGATCGATGTTTTCCAGCATCGGTTCCGTCCGGTTGATATCCGCATCCTGACCCGGTGTGATGTCGATCTCAGAGGTGGCCCCCATTTTTCGGACAGGTGTCTAAGCTATAATCCGACCTACGGCGTGTCGTCAGTTAAGGGCTGATTGCGGCACGTGAGGGTTGTACTTTGTGGCTGTGTGTGCTGACTGTTTTC
>NZ_JAJJND010000150.1 GCF_029759835.1 Acetobacter sp. AN02 | reverse complement strand
CCGTTGTATTCACGGGCAGGGCGGATAGACACACCTGTGTCTGTGACGAGATGAAGGTCGGCATCCTCGGTCAGTTCAGGTGCCGCATCTTTCTGTGCAATCCCGGCAGCGGTCGCCCGGACCTCGATCTGGCGGGACAGGGGTTCGACAAATTCGCGACTAACACCAAGTGGTACAGCAGCATCGTCCCACGTCAGATTGCGGCTGCCACCGATCGAAATGACGTTCCCCTTCTGGGTGAAGGCGTGACGGTTTCCGGTATCGAGATAGCTCTCGGTGAGCATGCCATCAGCCATGATGACCGAGTGATCTTCGGTTTCGATGTGGTAGTAGTCGTAGGATGTGATGGATTTATCGAAAAAGATCGACCGACCGTTCACAAGCATACGGGCCGGAACGAACTTGCCATCGAAGAACAGGCAGTGTTCCGCTGTGATCAGCATGTCCTTGAACGGAACGCCGTCCGAGATGGCATCCTTGAGGATGCGGATCGGGTAACCCGCCTCATCATCAGGAAGATGGGAACGAACGTTGCAGTGTGCCTGACCGGTCCAGGTTACACGACGCGGGGTCGCGATACCATCAACATAAGCAATGATCTCGTCACCAACATTCAGTTCTTCAACGGCCTTCGTCCCGTGCGGCGTGCTGATGAGAGAGCCTGAAAGAAAGCAGTTTATAACGAGGAAACCAGCACTATATTCCGCAGAAATTGGATTTGAACTGTAGTTAGAGTCTGTAAAATTTTTGAATTTAACTAATTCTTTCCCAGAAGCATCTAACACTGTTAGCGTATGATTTGAAGAGTCATAAGATGTTGTTAATGTTCCGCTGCCTGAACTGCCAATTTTTATTGTGTCTCCATATGTGTAGTTTTTAATTGTTATTGCTACAGCATCTGAAGTTTGGCTACTTTTATCGATAATAAAAGTTCCATTTGGGTTATTATTGAAATCTACTATAGGCCCTGGATCAGAAGATGACTTATCATTATTTGCAAGATACCCTTTTAATTCTATAGTTCCACCATTTATGTTTAAATATCCAGAGTTTAAGTTAGTTAACCCTTCGGCCGTAAATTTTCCTCCGCTATTAACAGTAATTACTGATTGGTTGAGGTTTGTATTGTTTTTTACTGTGAATGACCCATTGACTGTTAAGTGCCCACCGGCAGCATTTGTATAGTCTGAATCTACTTGTATTGCTGCTCCAGAATCAACAATAACGTTTGATCCGTTAATGTTGAAGTAACCCAAAAATTTTGCCGTTCCAGAGGTTACTTCATATGTTGCACCAGACCCTTGTCCTGATGGATTTGTTGCGGTGCTTTGTGTACCATTCCCGTTAAAATTATTGTACGTGTGATTTGCATTTGTAATGTATATATCTGAATAATTGCTTGATGACGATGGAAGATTTATATCTCCAAATGTTGGATAATGTGTTGTCATAGAATTTCCCCAATATGTTATTAACATTTAAACAGTTTTTTGGATTTTGACGCTAGTCTCTCCATGTCAAAATTCATGCTGTTGTTTATCAAAACATGCTCACGACGCACCCCCATGAAGGATTTCGAGCCGCATGGGCGGCCGGATTTCCGCGGCCTGTGCCTTGCGGGCGTCTAGCGAGCCGTTCCATGCCACATGCGGGTTGATGAAATACACGGCCATTCCTCGGCCCTGCATCCCTTCAATTTTCCGTCGTTCGCGGCGGATTACGCCCATTTTCTCCAGCGTCCCCATGATTCGGCTGATGTGGTTCGAAGTGCATCCGACTTTCTCGGCGAGCTGGTCACGGGTGAGCAGAACTTCGCCGGTGTCCTGCCGGAGATTAACCAACACTAGATCGAAGACATGGCGTACCTGATGCGGCCGATCATTGGATGGCAAGGCACGAATAACATTCCAGATGGCAATAGTTTGGTTGCGGCTCAACATTGTGAAACCTCCTGGCCAAAGCCCTTCGGTGGTGTCTGGTCGCGCGGCTTTCTGTAGCGCGTACGTAGCCCTTGAGATGGCTAAACGCGCCTCTCCGGGCAAATGCTTCAGGAACTCGTCGGACAGAAGTGAGAGCTGCTCGGCTGCCTGTGCGGCTTCCTCCTGTTCGGATCGCTGTTGCCTTGTGGTGAGGCGCACAATCTGGGCCATGGTCTGCTCCCTGTGGAGAACCTGTTTTTAAGTGCCGGTCTCTGGCACCAATAGGTGCCGGAATCCGGCACTTAAAACAACCCGTTTTTCTAGGTTCTCTGCGGGGTGTGGCGATCCCTAAGAAAAAGAAAAGAATCTAATCCCCCTGTTGTCCCCCCTTTTTTCGGTGGAAAACTGCTATTTCGGGGTCTGTTCCGGCGCCCTGCGGGCGGGCTACGCCGCTCCCGCTCCGCGCTCGCCCGGCCCCTGTAACGCCGGCAGAATCGGGCGAAAGAAAATGGCTCAGGAAGCGATGAGGAAACTGGACGGCTTTCCCATCCCTGTGACGGTCAGGGGAGATACCAGCCGGATATGTTCCCCTTGGCGTCAGCGTTCGGGAAGCAGACCGTGCCGCCTTTCTGGCGTTCCGTGGTCCAGCCGTTCCCCTGGCACAGGGACAGCAGGTCGAGGCTGCCCCGTCGATCGAGGCCATAAGCTCGCTGTCCGGCCGGGGTGTTCGCCCAGCTGGCGGCCGCCTCCTGATTCCGGGCTTTCTGGTATCCTTCCGCGTGCCCGGTGTCCCATCCGGACCGCTGACCGAAGAAATACCCCCCGCCAAACGCCACCAGAACGATCAGGAGGGCCATCAGGCCCGTCCAGAGTAGAGATGAGCGTATTTCAGCATGACTGGCCTGTAGCGCCTCCTGTGAGGCTCCTGTGGCCTGTTTAAGCGCAGTCCGCATTTCGGCTGACAGGGCCTGTTCCTGCTGGTTCCGGGTGGCCTGATCGGATCGGACGGCCCGGAGCAGGCGGTTCGTCTCTGCCATTTCCCGGCTGAGATGGTCGAACGCGGCCAGTCCGTCATCCAGCTCGCGTTCGTCGGTCATGACTGGTCAGGTTCCGGCTTCTGCCACCCCTCGAACGCCTTGTGGTCGTGGTCGCGGGTGATGCGTTTCATCAGCTCGTCAATGACCCGGCCGAAGCGTTCATCCTTCCCGGCCGCGTCGATCAGCAGCCCCCCGAGAATGACCTTGCGCCGGGTGTCCTTCTTGCGTTCCTCGGCGGTCTGTCTGGCGAGCAAAGCCTGATACCGGGCCTTCGCCTGTTCGACCTGCTGTTTTGCCTTCTCGATGGGTGTCATTTTTCCTCCCGCACCAAGTGGGTGCAATGGTCTGTT